>JAPLXH010000013.1 GCA_026396195.1 Candidatus Nealsonbacteria bacterium | reverse complement strand
TCCTTTTTGAATATAAATGAAATTTAATATAATATAATTAAAAAGTCAACAAAAAAAAGACAATTTAGCTTATGAAAACAGAAATTATACTAGAAACTGTCCGCCATTCCCTTTCCCATATAATGGCCGCTGCGGTTCAGGAATTGTACCCAGGAGTCAAATTTGGAATTGGACCTGCTATTGAAAACGGTTTTTATTATGATTTTGCTTTGCCCTCCGAAGCTTTAGCGAAGGAGGGATTATCTCTGCCAAAAATTGAGTTAAAAATGAAAGAAATTATAAAAAAAGACGTTGTTTTCAAAAAGAAAAAAATATCCAAGAAAGAGGCAAATAAATTGTTCGCAAAAAAACCTTATAAGCTGGAGCTGATAAAGGAACTGAAAGAAAAAGAAATAAGCGTTTATCAAAGTGGAAATTTCATTGACCTCTGCAAGGGACCCCATGTTAAATCCTCTAAGGAAATTCCCCTGGACAGCTTCAAGCTAACAAAGCTGGCGGGCGCTTATTGGAGAGGAAGCGAAAAAAATCCGATGTTAACCAGAATTTATGGATTGGCTTTTGAAAGCAAAACAAAGCTGGACGAATATGTAAAGCTACAAGAAGAAGCCGAAAAAAGAGACCACCGAATTCTTGGCCAAAAACTGGAACTTTTTTTGATCGATGAGGAGGTTGGCGCGGGTTTGCCAATTTGGCTCCCTAAAGGCGCTATTTTACGAAAAATTATTGAAGATTATTTATATCAAGAATTAACGAATCAAAAATATGACTGGCTGTATACTCCTCATATTGGAAATCTAAATCTCTGGAAAACTTCCGGCCATTGGAATTTTTATAAAGAAAACATGTATTCACCGATAAAAATAGACGAGGAAGAATATTTATTAAAACCAATGAATTGTCCTTTTCATGTCAAAGCTTACAATTTTAAAATAAGAAGCTATCGCGATCTTCCTTTGTTTTTTGCAGAACTTGGAACAGTTTATCGTTACGAAAGGTCCGGAACTCTGCACGGTTTAACCAGGGTTCGCGGTTTTACACAAGACGATGCTCATACAATATGTACTCCAAAGCAAATGCCGGAAGAACTCGCAAATCTTCTTGAATTTGCGCTTAAAGTTCTTAAAACTTTTGGATTTGAAGAGTATACGATTTATCTCTCAACGAAACCGGAAAAATACGCAGGAAGCGACGAAAACTGGAAAAAAGCTACAGATACCCTAAAAAATGTAATTGAAAATCTAAAATTATCTTATAAAACAGACCCGGGCGGAGGAGTTTTTTACGGACCTAAAATTGATATTAAAATAAAAGATTCTTTGCAAAGAGAATGGCAATGCACAACAATCCAGTTCGATTTCAATCTCCCTGAAAGATTTAAAATGACTTACATTGATGAGAAGGGAAAAAAACAAGAACCTTTTATGATTCATCGGGCAATTTTGGGCAGCATGGAAAGATTTATCGGTGTCTTATTGGAGCATTACGCGGGCAATCTTCCCTTATGGCTTTCCCCTGTCCAAGTTTGGGTGGTGCCGATAGGCAGCGACCACCGGCAATACGCCGAGGAAGTTCAGAAAAAATTAAAATCTTTGGGCATTAGGACCGAAGCAAAAACTGAAGCTGAAACCGTGTCCAAAAAAATCAGAGAAGGAGAAATTCAAAAAATTCCTTATATTCTGGTAGTTGGCGACAAAGAAATTAAAGCGAATTCAGTGAGGGTTCGTCAAAGACAAAAAGGAGATATTGGAGAAATAAAATTTGATGAATTTATTGAAAAAACTATTTTAGAGATAGAAAAGAAAATAATTTTTTAAAATGAAATATTTTATCGTTACTTTCGGCTGTCAGATGAATGAATCAGACAGTGAAAGAATAGCTTCGGCCTTAAAAAAAGCTAAATATAAACCAGCTTCGAGAATTAACGAAGCTGATTTAATTGTGATTAATATGTGCTCGGTCAGGCAGGCAGCAGTAGACAGAGTTCTTGGAAAAATCATCGATTTTTCTAAATTTAAATTGCAAAATGCAAATTGTAAATTTCTTCTTACGGGTTGCATATCAAAAAAAGATGAAAAAAAATTTGAGAAATACTTTGATTATGTTTTGTCAATTAAAACATTAAACCTTTGGAAAGACTTTTTAAAAGAAGAAAAATGTTTTTACTATCCCCCGTCCCGCGATTCAAATTTTTGTGAAAAATTTACTAATCAATATTTAAAATTTAACCCTCATTCTTCAAATAATTTTTCGGCCTTGATACCTATTTCTGTGGGCTGTAATAATTTTTGCTCATTTTGCGTTGTTCCTTTTGCCCGGGGTCCGGAAATTAACAGAAACCACAAAGAAATTATAAAAGAGGCGAAAACCGCAATAAAAAAGGGGGCTAAAGAAATATGGCTGCTTGGCCAAAACGTAAATTCGTATAAATCCGCGAACATTGACTTCCCCGGATTGTTAAGAATGGTAAATAAAATTCCGGGTAACTTCTGGATTCGTTTTACCAGCTCCCATCCCAAGGATTTTTCCGATGAACTCATGGAAACTATGAAATCCTGCGAAAAAGTAACTGATTATTTAAATTTGCCCGTCCAAGCCGGCGACAATAAAATTTTGAAAAAAATGAACCGGCCTTATACAATTGAACATTATAAAAATTTAGTAAAAAAAATCAGAAACAAAATTCCGGATATTTGCTTATCCACCGATGTTATTGTTGGTTTCCCCGGTGAAACAAAAAAACAATTTGAAAATACCGTAAAACTCTTTAAAGAAATAAAGTTTGATATGGCTTACATCGCAAAATACTCCCCTCGCCCCCAAACCCAAGCCGAAAAAATGAAAGACAATGTTTCGAGCGAAGAAAAAGAAAAAAGGAAAAAAATTATAAATGAAATTCTTAAAAAAACCGCTTTAGAAAATAATAAAAAATACATCGGAAAAACAATTGAGGTTTTAATTGAAAAAGAAGAAAAAGGATTTTTAATCGGAAAAACTGAAAGCTATAAAACCGTGAGATTAAAAATTTCTAACAATTCGCCAGCCGGCGGACTTGTCGGCAAATTTATAAAAATAAAAATAACAGAAGCTACACCTTGGAGATTGAAAGGATAAGAAGTGCTTTACCTCCACTACTAATTTTTGGTGTGGGGAGTTTACAAAACTGATTATTTATTATAAAAAAGATACGGTACATTTTTAATTCAATATGGAGATGTAAAATATGGAAGAAAAAAAAGAACCAATGTTTAAATTGCCTAAAGAATTTAATATTATAGAAAAAGAAATCCAAGAATTAAGATGCGGCGAGAATCCTCATCAGAAAGGATGGTTTTTAAAATCTTATCCTTTAACAGACGAACCCTGTATATCGAACGCTATGCAAATCCAAATAGGAGAAAAAGAGTTTTCTTTCACTAACATTCTTGACGCCAATATAGCTATAGAATGTATAAAAGAATTCCCTGACAAACCGGCTTGCGTAATCATAAAGCATGCCACTCCTTGCGGAATAGCCCTTGCCGACACGTCACTCCAAGCCTGGGAAGACGCTTATACTACCGATACTAAATCTCCTTATGGCGGCATCGTCGCTTTCAATCGAACTCTATCGAAAGAAGTAGGCCAAAGACTTTCCAAACAATATCTTGAAGTAATTATTGCGCCGGATTATAGCCAAGAAGCCTTGTCGATATTCAGTTCAAAAAAGAAATTACGCCTTCTCGAATTACCAGGATTAGACAAGAAAATAAAAAGAAAAGGCTTAGAATTCAGAAGCGTTGTCGGCGGTTTTATTGTCCAGGAAAGAGATGTTAAGCCAAGTAACAAAAACGACTGGAAAGTAGTCACTGAAAATAAACCCGACGAAACGGACTTAAATTCTATGGATTTCGCAGTAAATTGCGTCAAACATATCAAATCCAATTCGGTTGTCTTCGTTAAGGGTACAAGAACGGTAGGGATCGGAGGTGGTCAGACTTCAAGGGTTGACGCGGTTCAGATCGCCACTCATAAAGGCGGCGATAATATCAACGGTTCCATAATGGCTAGCGACGCTTTCTTCCCGTTCAGAGACGGAGTAGACGCGGCGGCAGATTTCGGCGTTAAAATAATAGTCCAACCAGGTGGGTCTAAAAAAGACGATGAAGTTATCCGGGCGGCAAATGAACACGGAATTGCAATGGTTTTTACTGGTCAAAGATATTTCAGACACTAAAAATAATAACTGAGAAATAAATTTTTCTCAGCTTTTTTTTAGCTTAAGCTATAATAAAAAAGCTTTGGTTTAATAAATCCAAAGCTCTATTTTTAAAATTAGGTTACGATATCAGCCAATCTTTTTTGTTCCAAAGCGTGTTTAATCTCCAAGGCAATCCTTTGCCCGACACTCATCGGCCTGTTGTATAAATATTCGGAATAAGGCGTATATTTCGTTCCCGGAGAGCCTGGAATCCTCATGCTTATATCAAAACAGATAAATTTCTCTTTTGGGGGTCCCGGAACCAAAGCGCATTGAAGAGCAAATGATCCAATAATTCCTGGCGGATATTCTTGTCTCGCAACTCTTACAAATTTTTCTCCGAGTTCAAAAATTTGTTCAAGTAATGATTCTTTTACTGTACAAGAAAAATGTCCTGCTTCAATCATTTGAATTCCTCTGTGTCTCAGAAATTCATTTTGCTGCGGCGCTGAAAGCCTTAAAACTCCATCTAAATTTGTTTGTCTTCTTGTGTCTGTTCCAATTAATTCTAATTCGTTATTAATCACAGAATAAAAGAAATTCAAATTAACTGGTGTTCCAACAATAAATTCTTCAATCACTGCCTTCTCTAATGCTTCTTTGGTTATCTTCCCTTGCCTTATTAGTTTTTCTGATTCCTGCTTATATTCTTCTGGATTCGTCGCGGAAAAAAACGCTCGTTCATAAGTTCTTTGCGCTTCCGCAACTTTAACAAAAACCAATCTATCAATATCGTCAGGACTTTTATAAGTCTTTGGATAAGGAATTTCTCCCTTTTCCATCAGATAATATTGATTCCTTTCTGTGTCTGTGTCTCTCTCTTCTGCCCTGAGTATACTTCTCGAACCAAATAGTGGAATTCTAAATTCGTTCTCAATTTTTTCAAAGCCGACATAAACTTCAAAGGATCTATGAGGCATAAAAATTGTATTTTTCCTTTGTATCTCTTTAATAACTTCGGGGTTTATAATTTCAGAAAAATTATCTAAAATTATTGTTTCATCAACAACGCCCTTACCTTCTCTTATCTTATAATATTGGTCATAAGTTTTTTCTCTTCCCTTCTGACAGATAACAAGCGTATTAAAACCTTGCTGTTTTGCTCCGTGACAAATATCAAGCGCAGAATGAGAACCAATAACTCCTATTGTTATCTGCTTCTCATCATAACCTTCTAAAATTTCATCTATTTCTCCTTTTTTAATCATTTTTTCTTTTGACAAAGAGCATACCTCCTTGATATATTTATCTAACATAAGGCAGGAAATATGGCAAACGTTTATAATAAAAAATTAATTGTAATTTTAGGCCCAACTGCTTCGGGAAAAACGAAATTAGCATTGAAACTCGCAAAAAAATTTAAAGGGGAGATTGTTTCGGCTGACTCTCGGCAAATTTATAAAGAAATGAATATCGGAACAGCCAAGCCAACCAAAAAAGAAACAAAGAGTATCCCCTATTATTTAATAGATGTTATAAGTCCAAATGAAGATTTTAACGTTGCTCTCTATAAAAAGTTAGCCGTAGAAAAAATTATAAATATCCAAAAAAAAGGAAAAATCCCTTTTTTAGTCGGCGGAACCGGACTTTATATCTCTTCGATAACCGACAACATCTCCTTTCCTGTTGTTACTCCAGATAAAAAATTAAGAAAAAATTTAGAAAAAAAGACGGCTATGGAACTTTTTAAAATTTATAAAAAATCAGACCCTGAAGGTTCAAAATTGATTGATAAAAACAATAAAAGGAGACTCGTTCGGGCAATCGAAGTATGTAAAACAACAGGAAAATCTTTCTGGCAACAAAGAGAAAAACAAAAACCGATTTTTGATGTTTTGAAAATTGGAATAAAAATAAAAAAAGAAGAATTAAAAAAAAGGATTAAAAAAAGAACGGATGCAATGTTTAAGTCGGGACTAGAGAAAGAAGTAAAAAAACTCTATAAAAAATACTGCTTTCTTCCTGTTTTTCACACAATCGGATATCAGGAGTTTAAAGAATATTTTGAAGGAAAAACAAATAGAGAGGAAACAAAAAAATTAATTGAGCTCCATACTCTCCAGTTTGCCAAACGCCAAATGACTTGGTTTAAACAAAGTAAAAAAATCCTCTGGATAAAAAACCGGGAAGAAGCTGAAAAATTAATAAAAAATTTTTTAAGACAAAAAAAGAGCCAACCTTAAGCAGTTGGCTTTTACATTATACGTATTTTCACGGCTTATTGCTTCTATTTTTTGTTTGTTTTCTTCCAAAGATCGTCTTTCATTTTCTTTCCTGTTTTTTGTTCCCACTCTTTAATTGACATAGAATGCTTTGCTCGAATTTTTTCTCCCAATCCTAAACTATTGTAGGCGCAAAAAGGAATAATGCCTTCTTCGGTAGTGTAATGGATTACACAACTTTCTAAGCGTTCGAGATTCATATTCCAGATGTCTTGAAACCACATGCTCCCGATATAGATGTTCTTGTATTGAAATTCTTTTAGAGATTTGTAGGTACCACCCATAACTGTTTTGAACAGTAATTTAGACAACTTGAATCCTTTTGGAGCTTTCTTTTTGTCGATGTATTTAGAGATATTTCTCAATAAAGAAATTCCTATTCTGACTTTTCTAAAAAGACCGGTTGTCTTTGATTGTTCACTAATGAAATTCATCAACCCTTCAACATCCACGTATCTGGTTATCGGTATTAACTTTCCATTCTCTACGGCAACGTAAGTTGCTGCCCCACACATTGGATTTGCTGTAAATTCAACCTGTTTTTTTCCGGTAATACTCTCGTTAAGCTCTGAAATGGGAAAAACAAAAGGCACTGGATAAAAATCCTCTTTTTTAACTTGTCCTTCTAGTTCCTCTTCTAGTATCGCTATCATTTCTGCATAATCCACTCTTTCCTTCTTTCTTTGATCTTCAGAAATATTTTGGGATTTTCCGGCAAAAGCGATCGGCTGGAAATTAACGCCCCTGATCACATCAATGTTTTCAGCTGCAAATTTGACTATCAATCCCAGTTCGTGAAGATTCCGACGCATAACCACTGGAACAAGAATAATGCTAGTTATTCCCACTTGTCTTAGATTTTCTATGGCTTTTTTATTCTGTTCTATCCAGGGATTAGTTTTCTTAGAAACACCATCAAAACTTATATAGATGGTGTTTACACCAGCTTCCTTAACTTTCCGACAGTAATCCACCGACTCAGCCAATTTAATTCCGTTAGTATTGAGTTGAACGTGAGAAAAACCCACTTCTCTCGCTGTTCTGATAATCTCAAATAGATCCTCTCTGATGGTTGGCTCTCCCCCGGTTATCTGAATTGCTTTCGAAGGCACTGGCTTCTCCTTAATAACTTCTTCCATCATTTTCTTTAATTGTTCCAGAGATGGCTCGTAAATATATCCAGCTACACCAGCATTCATAAAGCAATAACCGCATCTTAGATTACACCTATTGGTTACCAAAAGGTTCGTCAAAATGGTTTGGGATTTATGTTTTGGATACAACCGTGTGTCGGGAAAAATCGAACTTTTAATCTCAACGTTTTCCACGCCGTGCCCCTCTTTTTTATATTTCATCCATTTGTAATAAAGCTGGGGATCACTAAACATTACATCCTTAAATGATCCGTGTTGCGGACAACTCTTAGTTATCCATATTTTGCCTTCATCTTCTATAATCTCGGCCTCTATTTTAATAGTTTTTCCATTCTTAAAACATTCCGGACAAATAGATTTAATTTTTTCTAAGTTTTCCATAACTTCACCTCTTTAATTTTTCAGGTACTGGTTTATTTTTATCCAATTGAAATCGTTTGTCAATAAAAGAAAAACGGCTCCAATGGCCGTTTTTCTTTTGATTTTGCTTTTGATATCAATGCTATTTTTCCCTTTTTATCACAAAATCGGCAACTTCTTTCAAGATATCGTTCCATTTGTTTTGAGGCAAGGATTCAAGAGCTTTTTTAGCTTTGTTTATAAATTCCTGGGCTTTAGCCGAAGAGATTGAAAGAGCATTGGTTTTTTTTATCATTTCCAAGGCCTTTTTTAATTCTTCATTTTTTACATTACCCTTTCTTATTATTTCCAAAAAAATTTTTTTGTCTTCGGAAGAAAATTCCCGAAAAGCAAAAAGAATAACAATGTTGCCGAGTTTTCCTTCAGCTATATCCTGTCCTTTTCTTTTGCCAAATGATTTCTGGAAACCGAAAATATCCAAAATGTCATCCTGAATCTGAAAAGCTATCCCCAGGTTTAAACCGTACTCTTTTATTACTTCCAAGTTTTTTTCTTTGGCACCGGAAATCAAAGCCCCGATTTCGCAACTTGTCTGAACCAAAATAGCTGTTTTTTTGGAAACCATTTCAAAATAATCTTGGTCAGTCACTTTGTCGTAGCGATTTTGTTTAATATAAGGCTCGTTGCTCCGCCCCGATTGTTCAAATAAAATATCCAGTATTTCTCCGTCAACCAAAACTTTCATGCTTTTTGCCAAAAGCTCTGAAATTTCTATCGGCTTTTTCGAACGATTAGCCCCTTGGAAAACAGCGGCTGCATAATCAATGCTTATACATTCGGCAGTAGATTTTCCCAATTTAAACCAACAAGTCGATGTTTTCCTTCTTAAAATGCTTTTATCAACAATATCGTCAATTATTAAGCTATAATTGTGTAAAATTTCTAAACTGGCAGCCGGATATAAAATATCCTCAATTTTACCTCCGAACATTTGGCAAACAGCCAAAGCCAAGGCCGGCCTTAATCTTTTCCCGCCGGTGGAAATTTGATATCTGACGGCTTCTTTGTTTTTCCCGTCAATATAAGAAAAAAGAAGTTCCTCTATTTTAGGTTCAACTTTTTGAGAAGAATCTGCCAAAAAATCGCTTAATTCTTTAAAATTCATAAAATTATTTTTTCAGTTCCTCCTCTATTCTTAATAATCTGTTATATTTTTCCACTCTCTCCCCTCGGGCCGGAGCGCCGGCTTTTATAAAATCAGCGCCGATTCCGACGGCTAAATCGGAAATAAAAGAGTCGAAAGTGTCTCCAGAACGGTGGGAAACTAAAATTTTCCAACCGTAAAATTTTGCCAATTTTGCCGCTTCCAAAGTTTCGGTTACGGTGCCCACTTGATTGGGTTTAATAATCATTCCAGAACAGGCCTTTTTTTCTTCGGCTATTTTCATTCTTTCTAAGTTTGTCGTTATTAAATCGTCCCCTAAAATGAATATTTTTTTCTCGATAGACCTTGTAATACCGGCAAACCCATCAAAATCCTCTTCGGCAAAAGGGTCTTCGATAAATAAAATCGGGAAGTCCTGAATTTCTTTTTTATAAAAATTCAAAAATTCTTTTGAAGTCAGGCTTCTGCCTTCAAAATTATATTTTTTATTCTTATAAAACTGAGTGGCGGCCACGTCCAATCCAATTTCCGTTTTTTGGAAATAACCTGATTTTTTTATCGCCTCCATTATCAAACTTAAGGCTTCTTCGCTTTTATTCAAAGGCGGAGAAAACCCGCCTTCGTCTCCCAAATTAATCGATGATTCTTTGAATTTTTCTTTTAAAATTCCTTTTAAAACATGATAAATTTCTGAAGCTTGCCTCAAGTTTTCAACAAATGACCCTGCTCTTGGCAAAATCATAAATTCCTGAACATCTAATTCGCTTCCGGCATGGGCGCCGCCGTTAATAATATTAAAACAGGGCTGGGGTAAAACAGATTCAGGCAATACCTGATTTTTATATTCAAAATTAAAAATTTGGGAAATATATTGAAAAAGAGAGATTCCCTTGGCTTTGGCCCCGGCTCGGCAAACCGCCATGGAAACCGCCAAAATAGCGTTAGCTCCCAATCGGGCTTTGTTTTTCGTACCGTCCAGCTTTAACATTAAATAATCAATTTCTTTTTGCTGAGTTGCTTCTTTGCCTTCTAATTTTTCAGCCAAAACCTCATTCACGTTTTTTATGGCTTTCAATACTCCCTTGCCGTGATATCGCTTCCCGCCGTCTCTTAATTCTTTAGCTTCATTCCTGCCCTTGGAAGCTCCGGAGGGAACCGATGATTGGAAAATACCATCCTGCGTTACCAAGTCAACCTCAATAGTGGGGTCCCCCCGCGAATCCAATATTTCCCTGGCTTTAATTGATTTAATTTTTGACATCGTTTTTAATTTTAATTTTAAATTCTTTTATCTTATCTTTAAAAGTTTTATTTTTTTCTTGGTAATGGCCGAACCTGTAATTAAAAATATCAGATTTTACTCCGCCGAATAAGGCGAAATAAAAAGCGCAAATTGCATATTTAACCGACATCGTTAATCGGCCGTCTTTATCCAATCTTCTCATTGATATTGGAATCTTAATTTTTTCTAAATATCTGAATTTCCCTATTTCAGCCGCCCTGTTTATATAATCAAAATCTTCGTTTATTTTTATTTCTTCATTAAAACCGTTGATTTTTTTATGAATTTCTTTTTTTATAATAATGCAATGGCCGGGAGCCTGGGGAAGGAAAAATTGAGTTATCTTCAAATAAGCGTTGGCAGTTCCGTAAATAATGAAATCAATGTCTTTGTCGCTCAGGGGTTGGGAAT
This sequence comes from Candidatus Nealsonbacteria bacterium, assembly GCA_026396195.1. Taxonomy (NCBI): domain Bacteria; phylum Candidatus Nealsoniibacteriota; species Candidatus Nealsoniibacteriota bacterium. The sequence goes on along the minus strand of JAPLXH010000013.1, from coordinate 15,233 downwards.
AACAACCAGCAACGTCCAATTCCCTGTGTTTAAATTCTCTCAAGGACTCTTCCAGAAATTCTTTCGGCAAAACCACGTCCGAATCCAAAAAAACTAAAATATCGCCCTTAGCGACTTCGGCCCCCCTGTTTCTTCCGACTGGCGGCAAACCGCCTTTAATTACCTTGCATCCCCAAAGTCTGGCTACCTCTTTTGTTTTATCTTTTGAATTTGCATCGGAAACAATCACCTCAAAATCCTGAAAAGTTTGGGTCCTCAAAGATTCTAAAAGCAAAGGCAAGAGCTTTTCTTCGTTAAAAGCGGGAATTATTACAGACAGCATTTATCTTTTTAAAAAATTATTTTAATTTTAATTTCTTTATTTTCTTTTCTATGTCTTCCAAATTTTCATTGTAATGAGCAAAGGGATAATTAAAAATGTTTTTTTTAATTCCACCGAATAGCAAGAAATAAATCGTGCAAGCCAAATATTTTAAAGACAATCCCAGCCTCCCTTCTTTATCCAGCCTTCTGACGGAAATTGGAATTTTGGCTGATTTTAAAAATCTTCCTTTTTCTTTTTTTGACGCTCTTTGGGCATAGTCAAAATCTTCGTTTAGTTTCATCTCTTCGTTGAATCCTCCTATTTCTTGGTGTATTTTTTTCTTAACGAAAATACAATAACCGGCGACCTGAGGAATAAAAATCTGAGTAAGCCGTAAATAAAAATTGGCGATTCCATACAACACAAAATCTATAAGCTTCTCGCTCAGAGGCAAAGAATAACAACCTGCCAAGCCAAGATTCCTTTCTTTAAATTCTTTTATGGTTTTTTCTAAAAAATCTTTTGGCAAATAGACATCCGCATCGAAAAAAACCAAAATATCGCCCTTGGCAGCTTCTGCTCCCCTGTTTCTGGCAAAAGACGGCAAACCGCCTTTTACTGTTTTACAGCCCCATTCTTGAGCTATTTTTAAAGTTTTGTCTTTAGACCCGGCGTCGGAAACAATCACCTCAAAATCCTGAAAAGTTTGGTTTTTTAAAGATTCTAATAAAAGGAAAAGGTGCTTTTCCTCGTTTAAAGTGGGAATAATTATGGATATCATTGATTGTCTTTGTTTTAAAAAAAGTAAAAAATCGTTTATAATTGATAAAATATATTGTATATAGTTAACAAAGTATATTGTATATAATTAATATAGTATAATATAATAATATAACAAAATCAAAATGAAAATTGGCTTTTTTACTGATTATTATTTGCCTTCCGCCGCCGGAGTTACGGTTTCCATAGAAACCTTCAGAAAAGAAATGGAAAACAGGGGCCACGAGGTTTTTATCTTCGCTCCAGCTTCAAAAAATTATAAAGACAAAAACCCGAATGTCTACAGGTTCAGAGCCTTGACCCTTTCCAAAACAAGAGACCTTTATCTTGCTTTGCCTTTTTTACCGGGAAGCCGCAAAATTCAAGAAATTTTAAGTTTAAAATTAGACGTAATTCACGCCCAATCTCCTTTCAGTCTGGGATTTTTAGGAAAATACATTGCAATGAGGCAAAAAATTCCCTTTATCTACACCCATCACACTCACTTGGAAGAATACGCTAAGTTTTATCTTAAAGAAAACTTCTTCACCCCCTCTTTGGCTAAAACTTGGACGACTTTTTTCTGTAATCTATCCAGTTCTATCATTACTCCTTCAGAAAAAATAAAAAAAGTTTTAAAAAATTACGGAGTAAAAAAGGAAATTTCTGTTCTTCCGACCGGCGTTGATTTAAATGTTTTTAAAAAATCATTAAAGCAAAGGGCGATTTTAAGAAAAAAACTAAACATTGACGAGAAAAGTAGGGTTTTAATGTTTGTCGGCAGAATGGAAGCTGAAAAAAATCCTTTATTCTTGGTGGAGGCCTTAAAAGAAGTTTTAAAGAAAAAAAACAATGTTTTCTTGATAATGATAGGGACGGGACCTTACGAAAAAAAAGCCAAAGAACTGGCTGAAAAATTAGGCATAGAAAAATTCGTAAAATGCACGGGCCGGATTCCTTACGAAGAAATTCCTTCTTTTTATCAAGGCTCCGATATTTTCAGTTTTGCGTCTTTAACGGAAACCCAAGGTATTGTTGTTTTGGAAGCGGAAGCCGCCGGGTTGCCAGTCGTGGTTTTGGAAGATGATGTTTTTGCGGGAATAATCAAGGACGGGAAAAACGGCTTTATAATACAAAAACAAAAACCAGAGGTTTTTGCCGATTCTATATTGAAAATTCTTGAGGATAAAAAATTATATAATAAATTTTCCGAAGTTTCCCAAAAAATTGCCAAGTCCTTTTCTAAAGAAAAACAAGCTAAAAAATTATTGGATATTTATAAAAAATCATTGAAAGACCATGAAAACAATAACCATTCTCGAATTTCAAAATTGATAAATTTTCTCGGCAAGGTAAAATCCCTAATCAGATAATTTTTCATTCTCCAAGGAAACTCTATTTTTTTAAATAATCATAACAAGAAAGAGCGGCCTTAGCTCCTTCTCCCGCAGCTATTATCATTTGTTTGAAGAGAATACAGGTTACATCGCCGGCGGCAAACAATCCCGGCGTTTTAGTTTCATTTGTTAAAAGATTAATTTCGATCTCTTTTTTTTCGTTAAAATTTACCAATCCTTTGGCAAAATCAGCCGCCGGCTCCCAGCCAATTTGAATAAAAACTCCGTCTAAAAAAATTTCCCTTAACTTTTTATTGTTTTGGTCTTGGTAAATAACCGACTTTACAAAATTTTCCCCTTTTATCTCTTTAATTTGAGCCGATAAAATTATTTCTATTTTATTATTTTTTTTAATTTTTTCTTGGTTAACTTCATCGGCTTTCAGTTTTGAAGAAAATTCTAAAATATAAACTTTTTTAGCATATTTTGTCAGCTCCAAAGAGGCCTCAATTCCGCTGTTTCCGCTGCCTGCCACTGCAACGGTTTTTTCTTTAAAAAATGGGGCGTCGCAAATAGTACAGTAAGATACGCCGCGACCGACAAATTCTTTTTCTCCGGGAACACCCAAAAATTTGGGCTTGGCTCCGCTTGTAATAATAACGCTCTTTGCCGAATATTCTAAATTTTTGGTTTTAATTTCAAAAAAATCTTTGTTCTTTTTAAGTCCAATTACGCTTTCTTCGTCTATTTCAATTTTAAATTTTTCCAAATGTCTTTTAAGCACTGCCGCAAGCTCTGCTCCTTCAATCTGCTCAAATCCGGGATAATTTTCAACCAAAAGAGCTTTTCCCGTTTGTCCGACAAAGTCTTTGGAAAGCAATAAAGTATTTATTTTCTTTCTTGCAGCATAAATTCCTGCGGTAATGCCCGCAGGACCTCCTCCAATAATAACTAAATCATATATGTTTTTCATATATTAAAAAAAGAGTTCTTTTGTTAAAAACGGACATGTATAATTATCAAATCTATCTTATGAATCAATGCAAAACCTTGGATATGACTTCAATTAAATCAGTGGTTAGCATTGATTCTTTTTTTGATTTGGCCGCTAATTCACCGGCCTTGCCGTTAATGAAAGCTGCGGCCTGGGCGGCCAAAAAAGGATCGAATCCTTGAGCTAAAATGGAACCCGCTATGCCCGCCAAAGCGTCTCCGGTGCCGCCAATACTCATGTAAGGGCTTCCGGTATTACTTAAAGCCGTTTCCTTGCCGTCAGAAATTATATCAATTTTCCCTTTCAATAAAATGGTAATCCCCAAATTTCTGGCTTGTTCTTGGACTACTTCTATTTTTTCTTCAATAGGAAGTCCTTTTATTTCTTTGCCGGTTAAAATAAAAAACTCAAAACTGTGGGGGGTGATTAAGAATGGCTTTTTTGAAATTAATTCCGGACAATCGGCTATCGCGTGAATGGCGTCGGCATCAATGACGGCTGGTATTGAAATTTGAGAAAGATAATCCTTGATTACTTTTTTAGTTTCTTCGCTCCGACCCGCTCCCCCGCCAATTACAACCGCAGTTTTCCCATGAGAAACAATTTTAGCCGATTCAGTCATGGAAATTAAAGTAGACAAATGTTTTTCCGTCAAACACTTTCCTTCTAAAGGATAAGCGGCCAAGTCCGGTCCGAAAGAAGCGATTATATCAGCTGCTCTCCTGGGAGCAATTACGTAAGCCATATCCGCTCCGGCCCTCAAGCCGGCCAAAGCCGACAAAGCTGGAGACCCGGAATAAAATTCCGAACCGCCGATTACCAGAAGTAAGCCGTAATCGTATTTTTTTGCTTCGGGCGGTCTTTCCTTATAAATTATTTTTAAAATATCCTTTGTTACGTTTATCATAATATTTATATTTCTTTTATAAGATCTTTTAGTTTGGGACCGAATTCCGGATGCTTGGAGCAAAGATAAAGAAAAGAATAAATCCAAGAGCTTTTCGTGCCGCATTCAAGCCATTTTCCGTCAAATTCATAGCCATAAATCATTTTACCATCATCCAGCATTTTGCCCAAAGCTTCAGCCAGAATTATTTCTTTTTTTGAGTTGGGAGAAGCCTTTTCCAGATAAGAAAAAACTTCGGGAGTTAAAATATATCTACCTACGATAGCCAGGTTAGACGGGGCTGATTTTTTATCCGGTTTTTCTATAATTTTTTTCACTTTATAAAGACGGCTTGAAATTTTTTCAACCTCCACTATTCCGTAATTGGAAATTTTGTCGTCTAAAACTTTTTTCAAACCGATAATCGGGGCCTGCGATGTCCGAAAAATATTGGTTAATTGTGAAAAACAAGGAATTTTAGAATCAATTATATCATCGGCAAAAAAAACACCGCAAGGATCTTTTCCTATCAGTTTTTTTGCCTGCAAAATAGCATGACCGTCACCCAAAGGCTTTGGCTGAGAAACCGATAAAAAAGAAATTCCTTTTGAAACTTCTTTGATTTTCTGCAGCTCTTTTAACAGGCTTTCTTTGTTTCTGCTTTTTAAGGTTTTTTCAAGCTCCGGATTCTCTTTAAAATAACTCAAAATTTCTTTTTTCTTCGGACTAACAATAAAAATAATCTCCTGGACCCCGGAAGCTTTGGCTTCTTCGATGATATATTGAATTGCCGGTTTATCCACCAAAGGGAAAAGTTCTTTGGGAATAACGGTAGAGAGGGGCAAAAATCTTGTCCCCAGGCCGGCAATGGGAATTATGGCTTTTTTTATCATATTTTTTATTATTTATTTTTCTTTTTTTTGTTTTCAAAAATTTTAATTTTTTCCCTCCAAGGGCTCCGGCGGAGAAAAGCGGGTATGTCCCATTTTTCTTCTTCGGCTAACCTTTTACCCTCTTCTTTTTCGGTAGCTTTTTTAACATCCAGGGCGCTCAACCTCTTGTTTTCCTCTTTTTTCTTTATTGTTTTCTTCGGTTTTTCAACCCTTTTTTCAATTTTAATTTTAATTTCTTTTTTGGTAATGATTTTTTCTTTAATTTCAGGAAGTTCTTTTGGGATTTTTCTTTTTTTTGTCTTTTTTTCTTTTTTTACAGAGGGCGTTTCTTTTTTTAAAATTTTGTTATTCTTGTCATCGCCTACCACCAAAAGCGTTAAACCGATTTCTTGTTTGTTTTGAGGCAAAATTTGAGAAACGCCGAAAATAATTTTAGAATTTCTATTCAAATCAGCTATGCTGTTGCAAATTTTTTCAACTTCAGTCATTTTTAAATTCTGGCCGCCGGAAATATTAAATAAAATTCTTTTTCCCGAAACGATATTAAAATCAATTACGGAAGAATTAAAAATTTGTTTAACAACCTCGTCTGCCCTGTTGGGGCCTGAAGCTTGAGCCGAATTAAAATAAATTTTTTCACCGCTGCCGTCTAAAATAGATTTAAAATCGGCAAAATCAATATTGATAAGCCCCGACTCAAAAATAAGATTTATCAGGGCCGATAAATTTTCAGCTAAAATTTTATTTAAAGACTCGAAAGCCTTGTCTAGGGAAGTGTCTTTATCGATGATTTTGAAAATTTTTTGGTTATGAATAATTAAAAAACCGTTCAAGTTCGGTTTTATTTTTTCCAGGGCCTCTCTAGCTGTCTCCATTTTTCTTTATCCTTCAAATTTAAAAGGAAGGGTAAAAATTCCCAAATTAATGCTTTTTGACTCTTTGGAAACTTCGGTAAAAACAGGCGTCGCTCCGGAGCCGGTTCCCCCGCCAAGACAAGATACAAAAATACAAAAATCCTGGTTCTTTAAAGCTCTTTTAATTTTTTGTTTTTCTCTTTGAGCGGCCAATTCTCCCAGTTTTACATCAGCCCCGGTCCCCAACCCTCCGGTCAACTCTTCTCCGAACTGAAACTTATGAACATTTTTGGAAACTTTTCTCAAAGCCTGGGAGTCGGTATTGGCTGCTAAAAAACTGACTTTTTTTATTCTTTTGGCCAGCTCCGAAACAACCGAACCGCCGCCGCCGCCAATTCCAATTACTTTAACTTTTGTATTTTTTAGTAAAAATTTTTCAGCCATGTTTTTGGATTAAAACTTTCTTATTCCGATTATTTTCGTTTAAAAAATTCTTTAACGCTTTTAATGATATATTTTACTTCTTCATCTTTTAACTCCGGATAAATTGGCAACCTGACACTATTTAAAGCAAGCTTATCGGTCAAGGGAAGATCAAAATGGTCGAGTCCGAGTCCTTTTAATTTATAATTGGGGGTCGTATCTCTTATCAGAAGTTCTATTCCTTTCTTTTCCATAAATTTTCTAAATTTATAGATATTGGGCATATTGAGAATATACTCCTGGTAAATCTGTCCCGCGTACTGAACAGGAAGTTTTAAACTTTTAATTCCTTTCAGTTCTTTGTTATATTGCATCGCAATATTTTTTCTTCTTTTCAATATCCAATTAAGATACTTAAATTTTACATTAAGAATTGCTGCTTGAACATTATCCAATCTGGAATTCCAACCCCAATCCATTATTTTCGGTTGCTTTGGCTGATATCCTAATAAAGATAATTGGTTAATATTCCAATGATTCCTTAACAATAATAATTTTTTATAAATATCTTTCCTGTTTGTAGTTATCCCCCCGCCATCTCCATAGCACCCCATTAATTTTGCTGAAATAAAACTAAAACATCCCGTGTCTCCAATGCTACCCGCCTTCTTTTTATTGTATATCGCCCCTAATGCCTGACAAGCATCTTCTATTACGGCTAACTTATATTTTTTGGCAATTTTCATTATTTCGTCCATTTCGCAAACTTTTCCCGACAAATGAATAGGCATAATCGCTTTGGTTTTTGGAGCAATAACTTTCCTTATCTGGCTGACATCCATCAGGCCATCGTCTTTTACGTCAATAAAAATAGGAATTGCCCCGCAGTGGATAATAACCTGTATTGAAGCGATAAAAGTATGGGATACGGTAATTACCTCATCCCCTTTTCCTATCCCCAATGCTTTTAAAGACAAAAAAATGGCGTCTGTCCCGCTATTAACGCCTACAGCATATTTTGTTCCGCAAAATTTAGCGAGAGTCTTTTCAAATATTTCCACATCTTTTCTAAGGACAAAGTCTCCCTGGCTGGCACATTTTTGGAATGCTTTATTTATTTCCGCTTTGTGCGCCTGATAATATCTCCTATAGCTTGAATTGATAAAATTTACTTTGTATTTCATTTAGTTTGTTAATAATTTTTTAACCTCCTTCTTTATTATTTTCATCTCAAATTATCGATTTGTCAATAAAAAAAGAGGTTTTTAACCTCTATATTGTGAAAGAATTTGTCTTATTTCCTCTTCTTTTTCTATATTTTCGACAACTTTCTCTATTTTACGTTTGGTATAATCATAGAAAAAGGTAACTTTCTGGAATTTTTCAAGTAATGTTCTTATTTTTGAAAGGTCGGAAGAAGGAACATGGCTTAAATCTTCTTTATATAAGCCAGCTATTTTCAAAAATTGATCTTCCTTGTCTTTATCCATTACTTTTTGGCCAGAACGAAGAGGATAATACAATTCTTTAATCTTCTCAATCGCCTTTTTGTGGACTAAGTTTATTCTGTCGTAAATCATTCTCGCAAGATAAAATTCTTTATCCCCGATTATGTAAAATTCTATAAAACCTTTTGTCCTTTCGCTACTTATAATTATCAGTTCCAGATCAACTAATCTTTCTACTTCTTGTGATATTACTTTCTCGGAAAATTTTTCTTTGAGGCACTCCACTAATTTTTCTTTCCAAATCGGCGATTTTTTGATTTCTGTACATTCGTAAATTTTTGCCAAGATCTGAGATTCAATAGAATCTATCTCTCCTCTTATTTCTTGTTTAATCCAAACATACATTGTCGTTCCGAAAGCCCACAATAAAAAAATCACAATTATGGTATTTCTTATTATTTCTCCAGGACCTGGCATTAGCTGTGGCACAAAAATATACAATGCCAATAATATTGCAGCTATCAGTAAAAATATGCCCAAAATAAGATTTTTTAATGGACTCATTTTTTCTACCTCCTATATCTTTTTATCTTAAATCAGTAATTTGTCAAACAAAAAAAGGTACAAAAAAGTACCTTATTTAGAAATCAAAAAATTCTTTACCCCTATAGATAATCGTATAGCTCCTGCGAAAAACAAAATCATTCCTATTATAAAAAATACTTCCGCCAGATCGATTCGCAAAGGAAAAATTATAATTAAAAAAAGTATCATATAATTTCCAAGCGCTATTATAAACAATCCGGGGAAAACCTTAACTATCATGCCTTCTTTCGTTCTTCTGTTTATTTTTTCTTCTCTAATTTTCGTCCAAAGAAATACGCTAAGTTCTACGCCAGTAATTAAAATTACAGCGTATAAAAATAAAAGAACTGAATCCATAATTTAGCCTCCTTCCATACATTACAATAAGTCACTAATTTGTCAATCTAAAAAACCCTTTGTCCGTCCGTAACTTTAGTGAAGGAGGAGCCTATTTGGCGATAAATAAAAAAGAGAAAGAATTTTTTTCAATCTCTTTTACTTCTAATGTTTTAGGGAAACAACTCTCTTGCTTTTTCGTAAAATTTAGCTTCAATCTTTCTTTTAAATGGAGCTGCCACTAAAGGTATTTTCGCTTCAACTATAATTAAGTTGTCTTCTATTATTACCTCGCCAGAAACAAAAAAACCTTTGACTTTAAACAGAAAAACTAAAGTATTCCCTTTCCATTCTTTTCTTAAACCAGAGACTTGATCTTTATATTTTCCTAAAGCTTCTTCTATCAAATTGTCCGCTTTTTCCTTAATCTTAGCAGATAATAAGCTAGTTTCGTGCCTTAAATAAATTTTTGACAATTTTATACCTCCTTCATATTACGAACTGTTTCTAATATTATTATTTCTATTCGGAAAGTCAAGTCCAAACAAAAACCGCCTGATTAGCGATTTTTATTTTTAGATACTACGAATTGAAGTGCACATTCGCGCTGCTGCGCTCAGTACCTCGGCCCTTCGTCGACCTACGCCTCACTCGTCGGGACAAAATGCGGTACATTCGTCACTTCACTCCTCAGTACTTTTTTCTTTTTTATATATTTTACGAATGAGCGAAAAAAGCTGCAGGGCTTGGACGACGTTAGGCTCGCCCATAGGGCTTATGCCCGAGGGTCTCGCCCGTAGGTTGTAGCCAACGGGCTACGGCCGAGGGAACCTGTTTGGCGAAAGTTTAAATAAAAAAAGCTCGAAATTTATTATTTATTAAAATTTTGAGCTTATAGGGTTATTGTTTTTTTGAACAATTGAATGGTCTTGATTAGGTGTTTACGAAGTACTAATACTGATAATAAAAGAATTATTATCAGGGTTGGCACGGGAAATGATAAAAAAAATATAACCACTAAAAACCCGGCCATTATTACTAAAAATGCAATGTCTGAAAGCAACGTTAAAACCATTACAGCGTCCCATATGTCCAATGCCTTGGTTCGTATTATTACAAATGCAATAATATAAACCAATATTATCCCGACTATTACATATAATATGTCCAAACATTCTCACCTCTTTATGATAAATATCACATTATTTTAAAAAAGTCAAATCAAAAAACCGCTTATTTGACGATAAATAAAAAAACCTGCTTTTACAGGTTATATTTTTGCTTCTTGCTTTTCGGCGATTTTTACCCAATTCCAAGCTGTTTTTATGTCAATTTTCAATTTATAATGATACTCCATAAACTCAGCGATTCTTCTAAAGGTATATCCTGATTTTCTCAGAATTAAAGCTATTTTACATTTATCCAGAGTTCTTTTTTTGGTTTTAGTTTCTTCGTGATTGAACAAACTAAGTCTGCCGCATTTTCTGCACAATAAACACTGCACCTTTACACCTTTTATTTTCTGAAAACCATGTTTCACCACGTTATTAGAATCACACCATTTGCACTTTGCATTGTTTTTCATAATCCAAATGTGGCAACTGACATGTTTCAAGAAAAAATGTTTCGGTACTCCTTCCTTGCAATATCTGCATGTTTCATATCTTATTTTCCTTAATTTCATTCCGCATTTATTCATTCTTTTGCGAAGAGGCTCAACTGGGATATTAACGATTTTTGAAATTTCTTTCACTGTTTTATCTTCCTCATAATAAAGAACTCTAGTTTGCATTTCGTTAAATCTTTCATCATATTTTTTCATCGTCATCCTCCTTTTTAAAAAGAACTTTTATTCTATAAAACTAATAGATTATCTTGAGAAAGTCAAACCAAAAAACCGCCTTATTGGCGATTTTCGGGCTTCCCTATCGATGCGCTTTGCCCGTCCGAAGTTTTAACGTAGGAGGGTCTCGGTCAGGGATTATTTTTGCTAATTTCTTTTATTTTAAAAAATCAAAAACATCCATATTTATGATCTTTTGCTTTATTATTCTACCACTTTCTATGTGCCATCCACCACTAGGACATTTTTCAAAAAATTTTACTTTGACTACATTATTATTAAAGTCATGGCCTTTTGCCTCTTTCTTATCGATGCTATGCTTCCCACATTTACAGTGTTCTATTTTATAATTCAGTTCCCGATGTTCACCGCCGCAATGATGAACTTCGTGCTTTTTCTTTTCATGGTGAATATGATGAAATAAAACTAATATCTGATTCATTGCCATAATTATAACATATTGCTTTTTTGAAAAAAAAAGCGCCTTCTGACGCTTTAATTATATTAGTGTTGCCGTATTAAATCCTAATTTTTTTCTCTTTATAACTTCTGAAGGAAGGTATTCTTTAGCAATATCTCTTAAGGGAATTTTACTTCTATCGTGGCTAGTTCTTTCTTCGACTGGTATTCGAGTGATATATTCTACCACTCTTTTCTGTAAATAGGGAAAAATTACAGAAATTCCGAAGTGACTTGCTGTGTTTTCAAGAGGCCGAAGATGATTACCTTTTAAGTGAGACCAGTAATCTTCAAACGCTTTGATTTTGTCTGTTTTTTCTTTGGCTCCTCTGTGATCCCAATAACCACCCAACAGTTCATCAATTCCGTCATGACTAATAAGACTAATAGGACGATAATTATTAAGTCCTGTAATAAATTGACATATCAAGAATACACCTAAGTCTCCAGATCTATAAATGTCGGTCTTGTAGTTGTTCTTAAACAGATCCCTAAACACACGTCTCGCCTTTCTTATCTCTTGGATCTTTGGAATAAGCTCATAATGAATAGAGTTAAAAACCTTAGAAACTTTCCTTGCAAAAATTATATCTGGATTTCTTTCACTGCCTCCAATCGTGTAAGTATAAATTGAACAGTCAGGACCAGTTATTTTTCTAATCAAAGCTAAGCAAAAAGAAGAATCTAACCCTCCCGATAAAGTGGTGTGTATTTCTCCGTTATTATCTTTTAAGCATTGACGCGCACAAGTCTTTACCGAGTGAAACAAGATAGCTTCTAGTTTTCGAAGGCTCCATCTATGATTCTCTCTATCAATTATTGGCATGTTGATAACTTCTCTCCAGTTGTTAACAAAATTTATCTTTTCATTATTCAATTTTAAAAACCTCCTTTATCTTTCTACTCCAAAACACTAATTTGTCAAATAAAAAAGAGGGCTCAGGTTTATTACCTCATAGCCCTTTATATTTTTTTATTCGGAAATAGTTATCATTCGCCAATAGATAGGCCACTGGCCCCCACGCGACGAGAAGAAAGCTGTTATTTTTTCATCTCTTGGAGCTATAATATCGTTTAAAGCTGTTTCTAATCGTTCACGCTCTACGGCGCCTTTTCCAATTATAGCACCACCTACGTGACCCATTTTTCCTTCTGCGCCTTCAATACTTACGCCCGATTTATCTATTTCTAAATCATAGACATGATACTTCTTCATTTATTCACCTTTTTTTATTATAATTAATAATTTAAATATGTCAAACAAAAAAACTACCTTACTGGTAATTAATAAAAAACTTTGATTATATATTTATTAAAATTTTCTTTTAATTGACAAGCAATAAATTTATTGTTATAATAAGACTACGAGAAATAGAAATATTTCTTGTAACCAAGTAATCTTGGCTATAATAGAGGTGAAAAATTGGAAGAAAAAAAAGTAAGCGCAAACTTGGGAATATATCTTGGGATTTTGAATCCAGCCGTTGGAAGTCTTTGTTTAACGAGACGAGATGTAGAACACTCGATAACCTCGGGCAAATCATATAAGGGTTGTTATGAATTGACAGGTGGAGCTGTTCTGAAAGCGAAAAATCCTTCCTATGACCATCCGTACAAAGAACTAGTAAGGTTGATCGAGAAAAAAATAGGACCAAAAATTTTGTCTGGAGGACCAAAAACGTTGTCTGTTTTTGGACTGCTTCCTTCATACATGATGCTCCTCAAAAAAACAGATGGTACTTATGATCTTGCAACGGTAATACCACTAGAAATTCCTCTCCATCCCTGGGTGGGAGAACAAAGGTGGGTTTCAACAGCAGAATTAAATAAACTGGCAAGAGAATTCGTGGAGGCAGATCCCAAAAAAGAGATCGAAGGCAAGGGGCTTCTTTCTGGCTATGGAAAGCGAATGCACTGTATGTCCTTGGCGGCACTCACCTTCAGCTCAAACCGCAATAATGTAAGACTAGCCAAAAAAACTCTTGCTAAGATCCAAAAAAGCTGGTAATTCCCTCTCTCTAAAGCTCAGTCCTAAAAAACGATTGAGCTCTTTTATTTTCTCACAGCGCCTTCTTTTTATATTTTTTCAAACCAAAAAACCCTTTGTCCGTCCGTAACCTTAGTGAAAGAGGAGCCTGATTGGCGACAAATAAAAAGCACTGTTAGATTGACAGTGCTCTACGGTTTCTTGATTTCAAAATCGACGATAGATGATTGAAAAAGTTGATACAGTTCTTTTACGAGATCTTCAGCGCTTTTTCCTTCTTGTTTAAATAATTCTTCTTGCTCCTGAAATTCTTCTTGCTTCTGATTTCTTAGTTTTTTATTTTTCAATGGTCCATTCTCAAAATCAAACAAACTTTTTTTGAAACTTTTGATTTTAGTTCTAAAAATTTCTTCGTTATCTTCGTCTAATCCTCTTATTATCTCCAACTGATGATTCTTAAAGTGTAAATTAATCTCTGCATTTCTTCCGCATCCTTCATAGGAACCCGTCCAAGCAAATCCAATTTCTTCTGTATATTCTTTAGGATCGCTCAAAGCAAGAGCTGTAGCCTCCAAATCACGCATTCCATTTTTATCGTGAAACCAGTGATTTTTCCAAAAAACATTTAATTCAAGCCATCTTTCATAATAGAATTTAATCTCGCTGTCCTCACAAACATTTTCGACTTTTCTTCTATATTCAAAGTTCGGCGGACGACTATCACTGGAACAACCCACATGAAAAAAGCATACACAATTAGGCACTAACTTCTCTATAAAAAGGAGGATGGGTCCTTTTTTAATAGATAGGGTGAAGCTTTTTTTCTCTTGCCACCCTCTAGATTGAATTATATTGGCTAAAGCTGAAGAACAACGATCAGAAATTTCGAATTCTATCAATTCTTTTTCGTTATTCATTTGTTAAAACCTCCTCTGTCTTTTTACTCTAATTCACCAATTTGTCAAATAAAAAACTCTTTGTCCGTCCGTAATTTCAACGAAAAAGAAATGATAGAACCTGTTTAGTTTCTTCTTTCTAAAAACTTTATGTAATACTCTTTTGGTTTAGAGTATTTTTCTTTCAATTTTGAAAAATCGGAATCTATTTCAGATATTCTTTTTAAGGTCTTGCCCTCTAAAAATAAGGGGTCTACTACTCGCGATTTACATGAAGCGTTTAAATCATAATCGTCTTTGCTGCCATATTTGTATTCAAATTTATTATTAGCCCTATCAATTAATAGCTTTAAATTATCGTCTTTGTCTACCATTGATTTTATCTTTGTCCAAACTTCCTCGTCAGTAGTGAATAAATCATCTTTAGTAAGTATCTTCTTATCAATGGCATATTTTACTAAATCCGCTGTGGTTCTAAACATCACTGCTGTTTCTAATCCTGATCAAAACCAGTTGTTTATCTCCAAGAATAAATATGCATATTTTTTAGCTAATTCTTTTTCTTTAAAAACCCAGAAATTATTAACAATTATCAAATTGTTTATAAATTTATCTATTTCTTTTTGCGTAGCCTTGCCGGTTACTTTTAATTCTCTCAAGAAATAATCTATTCTATCGGCGCATAAATCGGGCAACTCCTTTTCTTTTAATGGAAATCTTGAATCATCTAAAATATCCTTGTAGTTAATTTTATACTTATTAAGGATCTCAGGAATTTCTGATTTTTCAATAAATTCTTCTAGACAATCATCTTGAAAATTTTGCCTATCTCCAGAACCGTTACTAAAAACATAATCTACTACGTGAGAAAAAACAGTATGAGAAACATCGTGAAGTAATCCTGCTATCTGTTCTAATAACGAAGTTTTAAATTTTTTAAGTAAAATAAAAACTCCGAGCGAGTGTTCAAATCTACTATAGGCAGTGCCGGGAAAATATGGTTCAAAATAACCGTGCTGATCTACACCCTTCATTCTTTGTATGCTCGAAGATTCTATTAAATCTAAAATGGCTAGTTCGTTTATTTCGATTGTTCCATAAATTCTATCTTGGTATTTCATATTTTTTATCTTAACATAAAAACCGCCTAATTGGCGATTTGTTTTTGCTGCGGGGCTTGGACTCGAACCAAGATAGACAGCTCCAAAGGCTGTTGTCCTACCATTAGA
>JAPLXH010000012.1 GCA_026396195.1 Candidatus Nealsonbacteria bacterium | reverse complement strand
ATTCTTTCCTCCTTTATGAATTCATCCTCCGCTTTGATTATCTTAACAGCTTCCTCTCTCGTCTTTGCCGTCACCACAATGCTGCCATATACCCCCTTATCCAACACGTAAATTTTCATTTTGTTTCTATTAAGGGATTCAGAAACTAATTCAAAATCTTTTTCTTCGTCTACGGTCAAGCGATATTGAGGCCGGTATATATTCGGGTCTTGGACCTTAAGAACTTCACACTTAAACTTGCCCGATTCTTTAAAAAAACGTCCCCAGATTTCCGTATCTGAGTCTTTTTTTATTTGACAAACTTTTTCCACCGCTTCTCTTGAAATAACATAAGCTCCACCGTACGTCCCGCAACCGATTGGCAATCCTTCAACTTCACAAAAATCAAAATTTTTCTCAAAATTTCTCTCAATCATTTTTTCAATAAAAATAGGTTCAACCAAAGGGTTATCGGCAGGAGTACTGACAATCAAATCAACATCAAATTTTCTGGCACAATCTCTTATTCTCAGTAAAACATCTTCTTCGCTGCCCCTGAAATAATCTATTCCTTGTTTCTTCGCAATTTCAACCAACGGGTCGTCTTGAGGATTGGTTGAAGTCATCATCACTATCGGCTCAATGTTACAATGTCTTAATCTCTCTATCATCCAATCAATCATTGGTTTGCCTAAGATTGGTTTTATAGCTTTTAAAGAAAGTCTTTTTGATTTTAATCTGGCCGTAATAAATATTCCTATTTTAAAAAATTCATTTCTTTTAATTGGCTCGAATTTTTGATAATTTTGTTTTGCTTTTTTATTAAGTAAAAATTTTAAATTTTTACCTTTTATTTCTCCTTTTTTTGCCCGAACTACGGCTATATTATCTTTAGAAAAATTATCTCCCGGCTTAATCTCGGCCGTGGCCACGACTTTCATCAGGGTTTTATACTCTTTATATTGTAATTCGTCGGAAGAAACTTCTTCCGGTTTTTTGTTAATAATATTATTAACAATTCTGATGTCTTTAACAAAATCGGCAAATTCATCCGGATTTAAAGCTGCTTCATAGTCTACGCCCTTTAAAGCTCGATTGTGGGTAATATGTTTTTCAATAATGGAAGCTCCCCTGCCAATAGCTAAAATTGACATATAATTGGAGGCTGGTGAAGTTGGCTCTGAATGGTCCTGATAACCCCACGGAAGATTAAATTTTTCAGATAATTCTTTAATAAAATTTAAATTAACGCCTTCCGGTTTTGTCGGAAAATTTTGTAATCCGTACATTAAGTAAATTTCCACCTTTTTATCAATTGAATAAATAAAATCAAGTGTTTTTTTAATTTCCTCTTCCTCTATGCCGCCAATCGATAAAAGCAGGGGTTTTTTGGTTTGAATTACTTCTTTAATTAAATCTTCGTTCTCTAAAACCGATGAGTGGAATTTAAATCCTTTAATTTTTTTATCTTTAGAAAATTTAGCGCTGGCTAAATCATAAACATTAGCCCAAACGTCTAAACCCAAAGAAAATGCTTTTTCGATAAGTCTTCCCCAATCATCCTGGCTTAAACATAAGTCTTTAGTTTGCTGATAGTCCACGTCCGAAGGAATTATGTAAGTATCCAAATCTCTCATTTGAAACTCTATTCCGTCCGCCTTAGCTTCCGCCGATTTTTCAATGATAAATTCGGCAATCTTAGGGTCGCCTTCATAAGAAGCGGCCATTTCTGCCATAACAAATACTCTTTTTTTATTATCTATTTCTTTATTTTTCATATTAATGTCTTCCATGATATTTATTTGATTATAATGTTTAACTATAAATTTTTAATTTTAAAAAAAACACTGTCATTCTTTTGGCATAGGAATTTCATTTTCAATATATTTTTTAAAATTTTCGTAACAATGTATTATCCTTTCCCGTTTAAACTGAGGCATATCAAGGCAAGTATTTGATTCATTGATAATATGGTCTTTTGGTATAAAACCCAGTTCAATGGCAATTTCTCTCATCTTTGTCCCCTGATATGGCTGGAAATAATTAATTGAATAACTTGAGGGCTTAATTTTTTGTATAAGGCGTATTGAATCATAAAATGTTTTTTCATCTTCGTAGGGCATTCCAATTATGAAGTTCGCAGTTGAACGAATTTTATATTTATGAACGATATTGAAAGCTTTTTCAAGAACAGCATTAGACATGGTCCGATTCATTATTTTTTTTCTAAATTCCTCGTTGCCGTTTTCGATGCCAATGGCAACTGTTGATATATTGGTTTCCAATAATTTTTTTATATAATCTTCTCTTACAGTTTCCGCGCGCGTCTGAATATAATAAGGCAGGTTAATTCTTTTTTTATATTGTTCGCAAAAATAATTAAATCTTTCTTCGGACATTCCCAAGAAATTATCATCAATAAAGAAGACGAGTTCTAGTTTATAATTATCTTTAATTGAACAAATTTCATCAAAGGTTTTATCTATGCTTCTTTGCCGTAAAAATTTTCCGAGCCCATCATATCTTTTCCTTAAATTGGCCGTACAGCAAAAAGTGCAATTAAATGGACAGCCACGGGCAAGTTCAAAAAATCCCGTTCTCCTGAAGGTACCGCAATAGGGCTTATAATAATGCCTTTCATCAAAGATAGACCAATCTTGAAACGATATCTCGTCTAAATTCTTCAAAGGGCGTAATTTATTTCTGATAATTTCATTATTATTTTTTACCCACAAATTTAAAATATGGCTGTAGTTTTTATGTTCAACGACAGAATTTGCCAATTCCACTAAAGCATCTTCCCCTTCGCCAACGCATATAATATCAAAACAGTCATCATGGTCAAAAAGTTCGGGTGCCAATGTCGGAGTGGGTCCGCCGGCTACAACCGGAATGCCGTATTTTTTATTGATTCCATTAAGAAGTTTTTTGGAAAAATTATAAGTTACATCGATAATATTAACGGCAATCAAATCGGGTTGAAATTCTTCAATAGTTTTTTTAAATAAATCGGGTATTTGCTTGGCAAGCTCAGGAGTCCATTCTCCCCAAAATTTTTTATACTCGGCCTTCATCATTCCTCCATGCTTTTCTCTGTAAAAAAAAGTTAACGGAGGTGAATTTAAAAAAGTGGTGTCAAAGCATTTTATTTCAAAACCGGCTGTTTTCAGGCACCCGGAAAGAAGCGCTAAACCGTTAGGAATACCGCCGGAACCTTCGCAATTCGGATATACAAGCAATACCTTGCCTTTTGTTTTTTTATTCATGGCCTTAATTATATTACGATGTTATCATTTTTTTATAGTTTTTTTCATCTTTAAAAAATCTACTGATTTAATTGCTCTTCTTTTTTTATTTTTTCGCATAAAGTTTGCGCCAAATAATCGTGCGCTCCCTTCATCAAATGAATGCCGTCTTCCCAAAGAAATTCTTTTTTATTTTTTGTTTGAGAGTATAAGTCTATTAGTTCACAGAAATCTTTATTTCCCGCAACCAAATCTTCGATAATTTTATTGTAATTTAAGATATTTTTCTCAAAATTAAAAGATTTTAATTTATTCTTGTCGTTTGTGTCGGCGATATTTATAACAAAAACTTTTTTAGGCTTTGCCTTATTTTTAATTTCCCGAACAATAAAACTGAATTTTTCCCTGAATTCTTCTTCTGAAACATAAGTTTTTGGAAAATATTTTGTAAAAAATCTTCTGTATCTTGACTGAAACCACCAAGCTAATCTTGAAAAATATTTTAAAACCGATGTTTGACTGAAAACGTATAAAATTCTTTCCTGCATTAGACTAAACGCCCTCGGTGCGCAGTCGACAATCCCCAAGTGCAAAACGACATACCTGGAGTTATTAAACAAAACATCTTCTTCGAGATTTTCCTTCAGGGATTCGGTTAAAACATTATTTCTTATGCGGCTTCTTAAAACCACAAGATAGTTATCAATCCAAAGCAATTCTTGTAATAAAAAAGGGTACGTGTCTTGATAAAAATTAAAAATTTCTTTGCCGGACCTGACCATAGACAGTGAATCACCGACTATTGTAATAATTTTTAGTTTAGACATAAAAGTAACTTTTTAAATGAATACCTTAAAGAAAAAAATGCCAAGAAGTATATGGCAGCCCCGATAATAATAGAAATAAAAACATTAAGATTATAAATTTCGGGTCGGGAAATAATAAAATACATCGCAAAACTTGAAATTAACGAAATTAATGCGGTCAACCCGACTTTCCTGATGGAAAGCCGAATAGAAGTATATTTTAAAATGAAAATGGCCAACGTAATTAAAATCAGAGAATGGGTTATTGTTGTGGCAACCGCCGAACCGTAAAGGCTGTAACGCGGAATTAGAATTAAATTTAAAATAATATTTATTATCGCCCCCGCGGCGATGGCGATAAAAAACTTTTTTTGCAAATTGGCGACGATTAATAAATCTTTCAAGGTTGTGTAAAACAAGGTTATCCCCGTAGTAACAATTAAAATTTGAAAAGCTAAGATTGAAGGGAAAAAGGCCGGCCCGTAAGCAAAATTAATAATCTTTGAAGCGAGAACTATCCCGCCGGTAACAAAAAGAAATACCAAAATAATTATTATTTCTATCTCATAATTCCAGACTTTTTGCAGCATTTCTTTTGATTTTCTAAAATTTTCACTCAAAACGGGATAAAAACTTGAAGAAATTAAGCCGATAAAAATGAATGCTGTAAAAGAAATTCTATACGCCGCGTTATACCAGCCCGTCTCGTTAATCATGCCAAGATAACCCATGATTACCGAATCGGTATAACTGTAAAGGGAACCAAAAGAGCCCGCTAAACCTAAAGGCAAAGCCATGATAAAAAATTTTTTCCAAACTGATTTTTCCCAACAAATTCTTAACGGAAAAATTTTAAAATTGAAAAAAAACAAAACAAAAATAAAAGAAATAATCGCCGCGAACAGATAACTGTAACTGAAATTTTCAACCGAAGGCATTTTAAAAAGAACGAATAAACCCATTCCAACTACCAATATCGATTGCAATGTTTCAGCCCACATTTGATACTCCATTCTTTGCCGCGCCTGAAAAAAAGCGTAGAAAACCACTGCGAAACCGTTGATCAGGCTAAAAAGAGCTAGAATTAAAATTATTATCCTTATGCCCGGGTCTTGAGTTATAAAAAAAGAACCCGATAAAATTAAAGTCAACGCCACCACCGCCAGTAAAGCCGTGAAAGAAAGAACGGAATAAAATTCTTTTTCTTTCTCTTTTTCTCTGGCAAACTCTCGGGTAATGGTAGCCGGCAAACCGAAATCATGAAAAACGATAAACAATGAAACAAAAGCCAATGCGAAACTGAATTTTCCGTATTCGGTAACTCCGAGAATTCGGGCGGCATAAATTATCAAAACCATTTTCAATAATTTATTAATTCCCGCTCCAGCTATCAGCCAGAAATAATTCTTGGAAATCGTCTGCCTGACCGTGGTGTTGTCAAATAAAAATTTTTTAACATTGCTTAAAGCCTCTAATTTCATAAAATTATTTTTTACCGGTTTTTTTAAAAAATAATTTAATCTTATCGCAAACGTACCGAACTTCCCTTTCGGTCAAAGCGGTCGCGGAAGGTAACCGCAAAATTTTTTCGTAGGCAAAAAAAGAATTAGGAAAATCACCGGCGATATTATAACAAGGCTGAAGGTGCAACGGATAAAAAGTCCTGACGGTTTTAATACCTTCTTTATCTAAAAATTCCGAAAGCTCTTTTGGCTTTTCAACCAAAATAATCATTCTCCAGGGAACTCTTTTCCCCCTAGGATCAACATATGGAAATTTAATGCCTTTTACTCCGGCCAAATATTTTTGATAAAGTTTTTCTATTTTATTTCTTTTACTGATAATGTCAGGCAACTTTTTTATCTGAGCCAAGCCGACAGCAGCCTGAAGGTCGGTTAAACGAAAATTATAACCCATGTAGTCGTGGATATACCATCCCCGGCCGGTTCTGCCCTGGTTTAAAAGAATGGTGGCTTTTTTAAATAATTCATCGTTATTTGTCAGAACCATTCCACCCTCGCCTGTTGTCAGAACTTTATCGGCATAAAAAGACATGCAGCCGACATCGCCAAATCCCCCCACCGGTTTCCCCTGAAAACTTACCATAATCCCCTGAGCCGCATCTTCAATCACAAATAAATTATGTTTCTTGGCAATTTCCATAATCCTGCCCATATCGGCCGACTGGCCGTAAATATGAACCGGCATAATGGCTTTTGTCTTTGGGGTTATAACTTCTTCGATTTTTTCAGGGTTAATGTTAAAAGTTTTTGCATCAATATCGACAAAAACCGGCGTTCCTCCGGCCCAAATTACCGCGTTCGCCGAAGCAATAAAGGTAAAATCGGGAACGATTACTTCGTCTCCGGAACCAATCCCCAAAATTTTTAATCCCACATATAAAGCCTGGGTTCCGTTGCAGACCCCGATTGCGTGTTTTACACCACAAATTTTTGCAATTTTTTCCTGAAACTTTTTCAGTTTAGGGCCTCCGCTTATCCATTTGGCTTTTATGCAATCGGAAACTTCTTTTAACTCCTCTTTGCCCAAAAAGGGTTCGGTTTGGGGTATGATTTTTTTTTGCATAATAAAAATATGAAAAATTAATAATTATTACTTTACAGCTTCGATATTTAAACTGATTTCCCATTCCTTGCCTCCGAGGGGAAACCTTCTTCCTGACCAATCGTTAAAATTATGATAAAGAGCCGCGCCCGGAATCCAACTCTTTACATCTTTAAAGCCGTTTTTTACAAATAGTTCTCTTAGAAATTTTTCATTAAAAACCGAATAATGAAAATTATCGGCATATCCTTGTCCTCCCATCAAAGGAGGCGTGATTCCTTCGATGGACTTTGTTTCTTTATACATTTCTAAAATAACATCGAAATTCGGAACGGACACCCGTAAAACTCCTCCGGTTTTTAATGATTTGTATAAATTTTTGAAAACCTCAGAAAGCTTCAAGTAAGACACGTGCTCCAAAACCATGCAGGCATATATCAAATCGGCATAATTTTCGGGAAATATTTTATTGATATTTTCGACTGAATCTTTATGATGAATATGCCATCCCGACCTGGTATCCACATTGATATATCTTGAATCGTTAAAATCTCCGCAACCTATATGAATTAAAATTTTTCTATCGGAATTTTCGGGTAACGGACGTTTTTTTAAAAAACGAAGAATAGGCCCTACTTTAAATAAGAAAAAATTTCTCGGCATTTCAATAGATTTTCTTTTAATTTTTTCTATTGTTATTTTCATTATTTTAATTTATATCCCTGTTTCATCCCTTTTGGAAAGTATTGGGTTTTTGACCGGCCATCGGATATTAAATCGAGGATCATTATATTTATATGTAAATTGTTTTTCTGACCCCTGATAATAACAGGACTGCTTATAATGAAAAATTGCTTCATCACTTAAAATCAAGTAGGCGTTACCATATTTCGGGGGAATCAAAATTTGTTTACCGTTTTCTCTTGATAAAACAAAACTTTCCCATTTCCCGAAATTATCCGATTTTTCATCGCAATTGACCACCACAATATAAAAACTACCAAACATGCATGTCACCAGTTTCCAAGTTCTATTATCTCCATGAATTCCCCTCAAAACATTTTTCCGCGAGAAAGCATAATCGTCCTCTATAAATTCTACTTCCTTGCCCAGTTCCTTTTTCATAACCGCAGCATAATCTTCTTTATGATAGACCGGCGCATATGTCCCTCTATGGTCCTCAAAATGCTCAAACTGGAATAACAGCACGTTATCTAATTTTGTTTTTGATGCTTTGATCATATTTTTATTAACTGATAAGATATTTTTAAAATTCGCTTTCAAAAAAATTAATCTATTCCCCACCATTTCTCGGGAAATTTTTCTTTTAAAACCTTTTCTCCTTCTCCAGGAAGCGCCAAATTATGAAATTTCAAATCAGCATCAACCATAATTTTAACCAAATCTTTAAATTTAATCTTTGATTCCCAGCCGATTTTTTCTTTTGCTTTACTGGCGTCGCCAATCAAAACTTCAACTTCAGATGGCCTGAAATATCTGGGGTCAATTTCTACATATTGTTTCCAGTCTCCCAAGCCGGAGTAATTAAAGGCCTCTTCTAAAAATTCTCTTACGGAATGACTCTCTCCGGTAGCAACAACAAAATCATCGGGCGTTGAATGTTGAAGAATTAAATACATTGCATAAACATATTCCGGAGTAAAACCCCAGTCTCTCCTCGCTTCTAAATTACCTAAATAAATCTTCTTGTCTAATCCGGCTTTAATTCTGGCAATTCCTCGGGTTATTTTTCTGGTGACAAATGTTTCTCCCCTTCTGTGAGATTCGTGATTAAAAAGAATGCCGTTAGAAGCAAATATTCCATAAGCTTCTCTGTAAAGTCTGACCGTATGATAAGCAAAAACTTTGGCACAAGCATAGGGACTTCTGGGATGAAAAGAAGTTTTTTCGTTCTGAGGAGGCGGACAGGAACCAAACATCTCGCTGGAACTGGCTTGATAAAATTTTATCGGCAAGCCGGAATTTTTTATGGCTTCCAAAATCCTTAATGTTCCCAGTCCTGAAGTGTTGGCGGTATATTCGGGCATATCAAAACTGACCCTGACATGAGACATTGCCCCTAAATGATATATTTCATCGGGTTTTATTTTGTTAACCAATTTTTCAATATTCCCCGTATCAGTAAGGTCCCCGTAGTGCAAAAATAATTTTATTCCTTCAACGTGAGGGTCTTGATAAATATGTTCTATCCGACCGGTATGAAAACTGCTTGACCTGCGAATTATACCATGAACCTCATCGTAGCCCTTTTTTAATAAAAGTTCGGCCAAATAAGAACCGTCTTGGCCGGTAACTCCCGTAATTAAAGCTTTTTTTGTTTTTCCCTGTTCCATATTATTTTTTATTTTTATTTTTCGGTTTGTATTTTAGAATTAAATCCAATGCTTCGCTTTTAAAATTTTTATTAAGAATCTCCGCGTTAGAAAGGATGCAATGTCCCTTGACTCCGTTTTCCGGAGGATAAAGAACGGGACGAATAACATTCAATTTCCCCAACGCCTTATAGCCGTCGTTATAAGTTTCATTGAAATTCGTTACCGCTTCTTCAAAGTTTATCCCTAATTTATCGCTCATTTTTTTCATTTCTCCGTGCCAAGCGATGCAAAGCCCGTAATAAGTCGTATCAAAAAGTTTTCCTATTTCAGTGGTTACTGAAGGCTGAAATATTTTTGTTTTAATTCCTAAACTTTCTAAATGTCTTTTTGCAGTTTCTCCCGCTTTTTCATCATCGGTTCCGATATATTTTACAAAAGTTTTAATCCCCTTATAAAGATTAGGATGTATTCCCCTGATGGGGCTATGAACAACCCTTCGACAAGCTCGGGGCAAGCCAGAAATAATTTTTTGGGTAGTGCCCGGAGCAACAGTAGAATGAATGATTGTTAATTTTGGCTTTATTTCTTTTATTTCTTTACTAACTATCTTTACAAAATTATCATTCCATGGAATGCAAATATTTAAAATTTCCACGCCTTTTAGTCCGTCGTCTCTTTTTAGATCCTTAACTCGAGGATTCCGGTAAAATTCAGCTATTGCCTGGCCAACTTCCCCATACCCCAAAATGCCGATTTTTTTACCTATATATTGTTTCATTAAATTTCAAAAATTTTTTTTATTGATTTAGGAAATTTTTTTGCCAACCAAGAACTCGATTGGATTTTTCCGCCTCGACCGACGTTAAAAACCATTTTAATTCCTAATTTTTGGCATAATGCCTGTTCCGGACTTAAAGAAGAAGATTTTTTTTGAGCATCTGTTTTATCTCTGTCTCCCCCGTTTGCAAAAATATCAGGCTTCAAGCTCGCCAGTTCTGCACACACGCTTCTGTCTTTAAAACCTTTGCGATGCTTAGAAATTATAACTCTATCAACCGAACTTAATGATTCTATAATCTCTTTGCGTTCCTTTTCAGACATTAATAAAAAACCCTTCTTTTCCATAAGCCAGTTGTCGTTATTTAAAATAACCATCAGCTCATCTCCAAGCTTTTTGGCCTCGTTAAATAAACGAATATGCCCTATATGAATAGGGTCAAATCCTCCGGAAACTGCAACAACTGTTTTTTTATTTTTATTTCTTGGCATAGCAGCTTACCATTTTTCAATTGTTTTTCTCGTTTTTTCCCTAAGATGATCGTAGGCCTTATAAACTTTTGATTCAACTTTTGGAGAAATTAACTGCAATATCTCGCTTCCCCAAATTCTGTAAGTTCCGCCTACCTTATAAGCCTTTATAATTCCTCGTTTTAACATTCTCTTAATCGTGCTCTCACTAATTTTCAAAAAATCCTGGGTTTCTTTGGTTGTATAAATTTCGTTTGGTTTTATTTCAGGCATAATTTTTATTTATAAAAACTAACGACTGCCATTATTAAAGAACTGGCGCCGTTAGTTGTTCAATTACCAATTATGATATACTTCTTTATAATAAAGCACCCTTCAAAGGGTGTCAATAGGTGTCAATAGGTTCGAATATAGATAAAAATAAGGGGTTTTCCACAGCTCCCACTAAACGAACTAAAAAAACTTCGTCCCCTTTTTAGCGAAAAAAGTATTAAGTTTGGAAAATAAATAACCCCTCCCTAATGAGGGGTTATTGGATCGTCTTAATTAAATATTATCTATTTTTATTTCCCTAGAAGTGAATTTATTTTATTTATAGTCGCTTTGCCAACAATTCCAGTACCCTTGGTTAATCCTAACGGTGTCAGAATCTCAGAAGCGTATTTTTCCTGGAATTTGACAACCGCGGCTTTGGTTAAAACACCAAAAAAATTTGTTTCATCTCCCGGTGAACCAACTCCTACATCAGTAAGTTTGGTCTGAGAATCAGAATTCAAAAAAAGCTGCAAGTATTTGACTTCAGGTAAAACCATCCCGAATTTCAAGGTGTTCTTGAAAGTAAAATCACTTGAATCCCAGTTAATCACTTCTCCCGAAATACCACTTAATTGAGATTGAAGCTGGAGAATCAAAGCGGTAATTCTTGTAATTTCTGCTTTTAACTCTTCAATGCTCATTTCAGAAACAGGCTTGGTTGTTGGAACCGTTGTTGTCTCTGTTGTGGTTGTAGCTGTTGTAGCTGAGGTGGTAGATGGAGCGGTCGTGCCTCCCACTAAACCACCCCTAGGTAAAGAGTTTATAGTAAAGGTCTTACTGGAAAAACCACCATTATAAGTAAAACTTACTGTTCCGCCAACAGCTTGATAATTACTAAATACAGAGCCGTCCACTTTTATTGTATAAAAATCCGAATCAGAAGAAACTCCTACGCTAAAAGCTGCTGTAGCTGCAGCAAGAGTACTGCTCGCTGTCCATTGGCTGATATAACCGCCACCTAAATAAGTGGTATCTATAGCCACGTTTATTGTTCCGCCTGACGCAGTTGCTCCTAAAATAGTATGAGCTGTTGTTTCCAGAGTAAAATTGCTAGCGTCTGAAATATCAGCATTAAGGGCAGATGCGGTAACTATTAGAGAATCACAGGCGGAACCGGAATTAATATAAACAATTGGCGATACGCCGGTAAAACTGACTTCTGTATCGGAAGCAAAACTAATATTAGCTGCTTGGATTTGACCAGGGAAAATAAGCAGAAGAAATAATCCTCCTAGAATATAAAAGGGAATTTTGACTGTTTTCATTATTTTATTAGATTTTTTTATCTAATTTTTATTTTACCAAAATATATCCCCAAGTCTTTGAAGTGTCATTAATTGCCGCGTTAAGTTGATCAGAATTATAAAGATAAACTCCGATTACATCAGCAGTTGTTGTACACCCCTTAGGAACCAAATCATCATTTAAATTCCAGGGAGCTTGAATAAAACACTGCATATCAGCTGTAGCACTGGCTAAAGCAGCGGTTCCTATTCCAGTTGAAGAAGCAGCAATTGAAGGGGGGTCTATGGCTATTGTTCCATGCAGAATTGTATTAATGGCTGTTCCATCATGTCCAATTGTTGTAGTAGCCAAAACAGTGGATCCCGTAACTGCAAAATTACCGCTAGTAGTGGCATTGCCGGAAGCAGTAAAATCAACGGTACTAATATTTGCTCCAATCGCGGTTCCATAAACCCAATAAACCCAACCCAAGGTAATCAAAAAAACACAAGAAATAACTGTTAGTCCCAAATATAAAGAACCTTTATTTTTCATAAAACCTAATTTAAAAAATATTTAGTCTTTTCGACCTTTATGGCTTTATTTTAGTTTATCTACGAAAAATTTACGCTGTGGATAACTTTAAAAATTTTTATTTTGAAGAAGTTCATTGATTTTGGCGCGGGTTGCAACTCCTACAAAACCAGTCCCCTCTTTTAATCCTAAGGGAATTAATATACTGTCAGCATATTTTTCCTGAAAGCGAATAACAGCAGACTTGGTTAAAGAAAGAAAATTTCCTGTTATCAAGCCTTCGGGATAAATATCATCTCCTTGAGATTTTAGAAACTCTTGAAGACAGTTAACTTTAGGACTATCTATTAATCCATAGGAAAGGTCTTCTTCGAATCTTCCGCAGGGAAAAGGAACAGGAACCTCGGATTCTGTTTCTTTATCCGTCCCAAGGGTGGCGAGCTGGCTTCTAAGCTGATTTATTAATTCAACAAGTTCGACTATTTTATTTGAAATTTCTTCTTTAGTCATACTTGAAAGGGGTTTTTCCAAATATATTGAGTCTGATTCTTCTTTTAATTCTTGTTCGCTGACAATGGAGGCAGACCAGGAAAAATAAGTCTCAAGTTCAGTGTTTGAAAACCCTGAAGTTTTGCTTTGGGCTGAAGGAATCAAAGTAATTGAGCTGATTTCCGTTAAAAATCCTGGAATTAAAATCTCCCCTTTTTGATTTTCATCAAGCTGCAAAAAGTTAAGAATATATTTGCCGGAGATATCCTTTAAAAGATAAGGAATTTTAAATAATTTATCTGATTTTCCGATAAATTCAATCTTCAGAATCCCCTTTCCTCCAATAAACTTGACCCAATTGCCCGACCAATCTTTCGTGCTTTGGTTAACGATTAAATTACTTTTGGACCCAAAAGGTAAAAAATTAATCGAGGGCATTACTCGGATAAATTTTAAGCTTTTATTCTGGTAACAATATTTTTCACCAAAAGAACAATCGTTAACGAACACTGCAAGGGTCCAATCGGTAAAAATCCGGGAAAAATTATCTTTAAAGCCGTTTTTGATTAAAACCTCATCTAGGCTTTTTATGCCGGTTTCCTTTGAATTGAGAGAGTCTATTAAAATTTTAACGCCGTATTTCTCAACTAAATAATAAGTAAAAAGATTCAGGGCCCCGTAATCAGCAACACCTCCGTTCCATTCAGTTAAAGAATCTGAAGGATTGTCTAAAAAAATATTTACTCTTTCTCCCAAATAGCTCTTTTGGTAATCGCTGTCAGGGCCAATAAGCATTGGAGTATATTCGGCCCTGGCTTCATTCAGCCAAGTATCTTCTGTCACGCCGTATTTTTTTTCTTTTTGGTTAAAGGTAATCAAATGCAAAAATTCATGAGCAAGAAAAATTTTAGACAAAGGGCTTATAATGTTTTTTGTATTTAAATAAACCATTTCCCTCTCATTAGAATTCTGGGCCTGTAACTTGGGATATTCGTCGTTGGCTTTAAAATAACCGGCCGCCTCTTCTTTCATTGAGTGAAAAAGAACAGCAATCCTATTGTCCTTATCTATTCCGGGTTTCCATTCCGAACCGAAAGTTGAAGTTAAAATGGGATAAGTTTTATCCTGAAAAAACTGGGAAAGAGAAATAAGAGCCGATTTGATTTCTGCTTCCTTGCTTGTTCCGAATTTATCCCACCATTCATCTTCAACATAAAAATAAATTTGGTTTGTACTCACTCTCAAAGTTGCGCTTATTTTATCTCTGTTGTTAATGTCATAAGAAGGCTCGATAAAAAACTCTTTCTTCTGTCCCAAAGAGTCGTCGGCAAAGCTAAAAAAAGGTAAACTTAAAAAAACCAAAAATAATGCTAAAAATAAAATTTTTTTAAAAGAATTGCTTCTTGCCATAAAATAAAAAATAAACTGCCGAAAACTTATTAAAATTATATTAACATATTTTTTAAAAAAATAACAAAAAATCTTCTTTCTTGAAGAAGCTGCTTTCTCCCTTCTTTTTTAAAAAAGACTATTTCCCCAATAAATAATTGAGTTTTTCTCTTGTTTTTTCCCCCACCAATCCTGTTCCTTTTTCCAAAAACAAAGGTTTTAAAATTTCAAAAGAATATTTTTCCTGAAATCTTATAACGCATTGGCGGGTAATGGGACCGAACCAATTGGTAACAGAGAGACTTTCGGGATAATCAGGAGAACCGATTTCCTTTTTAAGAATAATTTGGAGATATTTTATTTCCTCTGAATTTTGGCCGTATTTAAGATTATTTTTAAAAGCAAAGTTATCGGGAATTCCTTCATAAATACTTTTGACTTTAATTTCAGAGAGCTGGGTTTTCAAAACATTGACCTGATTCAAAACTTCAATAATCTTTTTTTGTAATTCTTCAATGGTCATCTGGCTGATTGGTTTCTCTTGGCTGGTTGGCGGAATTTCCGGCTCTTTTTCTTGAACCAGTTCTTCAGTTGTTGTTGATTCTGGCTTTTTAGCTTCGCCAAAAATAGTAAATAAAGATATTTTATCGGCAGTGGCGGTCGGCCGGAAATAATTCAAATTGGTGGTAGTGGCAGTTAAAATATTATTACTGGAATCAACTGCGCTAGCCAAAGCGACCCACTTAGAAGAAATTGAGTCCCAATAATTTATAGATAGAGTTAACTCATCAAGCGTTTCGATTTGATTGTCCTTGTAAGTTAAATTTAAAATAACCGGCTTGTTGAAACTTTCTATTTCCGTGCCCCAAACAATGGCGGTAAAACTATAAAAATATCTTCCGATAATATTTTTTTCTAACGGAATTGCGCTTATTTGGCTGGAAAACAAGGGGTCTGTCCTGTATTTTAAATTAATTTTTAAGGTAGCGTTGGAATCTATGGCAAAGGGCAGCAACTCTATTGAAGCCCCTGTTTCTTCATCAGTCATAACGCTGGTTTTCCCGCCGTCTTGGGCCGTGACAAAAACTTCTCCGGTCGTATCAACTGTTGCTTCCGCAGTTTTTAAAATTGAAAAAAATAAAAATACCGCGACAATTACAAAAAAACAAATTAATATTTTTTTATGAAACATTTTAAATATTAAAATTAATTTATATTGCTTTAATTATCTAAAATAAAAAAAATCCTGTCAAATAAAAAAGAACTCCCCGATAAAAATCGGGGAGTTCCAGTTCACCTCACGCAATCTCCCACAAGAAAGAATGCGCGGATGGATTCATTCCTGATAATCTATTAAGGCTTTACTAGAGCACCGGCATAGATATCACCCTTGAAGAGTATGGCTTCTTCACCGTAACCTCCGACAGCATCGTAGTTAATGCTCCAATCTATCTGTGTTCCGCCATCATCTAGCCAAACCTGCAAACTTTTTCCTGCGGCAGTATATTCTGTGGTACTTCCATAAACATACAATTTTCTGGTTTCTCCGGCTGGAATAACAAAGTCTTTGGTAGCAAAGTTTAACGTAACATTAGTGTTAGAAGCCCAGATAATCGGATCTAACAGGTTACCATCCTGATCTTTAAATGTTAGCCAAACACTATTATTTAAGGAGTTGGCTACTTGGAAGTATAACGCGTTGCTTACTGTGGTTGTAGTAAAGGTTATGTCTTTGTTTCCCATGGCTTTAATGTCAAAAATGGCTAGCAAGGTCTGAGCGCCTGGGATTAAAGTGCCTGAAGGAGAAGCGGCGTCAACACTGAATTTCGGATAACTCTCGTATAAGTTATGAACAGCGGCAACAGTAGTAACTGTAGTCGCGGATGGGTTGACCGCTGCACCAGAAGCTAAACCAGTAAAGTCTATGTCAGCAAGTGCCTGAATGGAAATGTTGATGTCGTCGCCGTTTACAACAGCTGTTCCGTCAACATTAGCGGTCTTACCTTTTATGGTCAGTAAAGTATAGTCGTTGGCGGGAATGGTTACCAAACCATCGGGTACTTGTATTTCAGCTGTCTCACCGCCTACGGCTGTTCCAAGTAAGGTAAGAGTGCTTTTACCGGCATAGTAGTAGAAAGTATCTATTCCGTCGTGTACACCAGCGTTATTAATCTTAACAGCGTCTAAGTCAAAGTTTTCAACATTATCAGCTGCTAATTTAAAGACAGCTAAGGTTACCATATCGGTTTCGTCAAGAACAATATCAGTCGAAGGTGAAGAGGGGTCAATCGTTAGTGTTATAAGACCGCTTGTTTTCGTGGTCATCTTCTGACCGCCACCAGTAGGTGCGGCAACGGTAATTGTCGCGCCAGTATCAACTCCGGCGGCAGTTACACTATTCTCTGCGGGGTTTACATTTATTGTGTGTTCATCCTTTTGAGCTGCACCGGTAGATAAGTCAGCCACAAAAGCAATCTTTACAAAGGTGCCCTTGGCAATCTTAAGAGGGCTAGTCAAAGTAAAGGCATAAGTTGAAGCAGAAGTGGTGGCTGGCTGTTCTGTATCGGTTATCTTGGTTTCATAGATATCACCGCGCTCACTATTAGCTGAAGTCAAATCAGCCCAAAGCTCGGCATTGTCAATATCGCTTAAACCATCAGTAGAAGATGCAGTATCTAATACTGTTATAGCAGTAACTGAAACATCTTCACCGGAAGCACCGGCATTTAAATTGGCTGTCATCCAGACAAAGTCGTGTATCCCTATTGCTATAGTTCTGGCAACAGGCTGAGAAAGAGTAGTTACTACTAAGTCGCCGGCAGCAACTGTTTGAACATTGCCGTTTACTGCAGTCGCAGCAGGAGTAGGAGTAATTGAGTCATGGGTGGTCATTCCTGTAGCAACAACATCGGTGCCGGGAGCAGCTATTCCAACCTTTACGGTGTCTCCTGTGCTCGAATCGCTGGCTATTTTAGCCTTTACTGTATACTTATGAGTTCCAACAGGAACAATAAAAGTATCAGTGAAAGCTACTGCAGCTACTCCGGCAAGGTCTTTGGGGCCAGCTACGATATTATCATTTTCATCATAAACTTTAATATTGGTAATTTGATCAGAATCAAAAGTAGTAGTGGTGAAAGTAAGAGTAAGACTAGAAATTTTAATTTCTTCGCCTTTGGCTGCAAAGTCAAAAACTGTTAATTTTTGGTCGCTGGATGGAGCAATATTGCCCGTAGCTGGAGTAACTGTGGATTTAGATATAGTAAGTGCGCCTGCGTTAATGGTCTGGTTGTTTCCACCCATACCTCTATAACTTGTAGTCCAGTTTGCAGCAGGACCAGTAGGCGTTACATAGAAACCGTAGGAATTTCCCTTAACAGTTACCAACACATCAGTACCATCAATAATATCAGCGTTTACGGTTAAACTGGATCCGCTGATAATGTCCACCATTATTTTAAATCGGTGGGTTTCTCCTCTCTTCACAACAATTCCCAAATTAGACCAACTGGCTCTGCCCTCGGCATTCCAAGCAGCTACTGTGCCCAAGGTCTTTCCAGCCGTAACATCGTATAATTCTATATTATTAGTATCGCTTAAAGCAGCAGTACCTGCTTTTATAGCAGTAATCTGCTCAATGGTAACGTCTTCCGTGGAGCCTACCTCTGCTTTAAAGGTGTTAAGCACTACATCTGTGTCGCCTGCATCGGGTTTAGAGTCGGCAACAGTGCCATCCTGAGAAAAAACAACGCTACCGATAGTCAAACTTATAGCAGACATGGCATTTCCCGTAACTGGGAAACTACCCGTTACATCTGCAGCATTAGAAACAATGTCGCCTTTAGCGGCAATGCCTAAGGCTGCTGTTTTACCGGCTGTAGTTCCGGTAATAAACCCGGCTCTGATATAATAACTCTGGGTTTGTCCGGCTTTTATTACTAAAGCAGGAGTGAAAGTTATGACTGCTCGATGGTCAGTATTAAAGCTACCTACGCTTCCCTGGTAAACGCCGTTCATGTCAACAATCTTGACGTTTTCAAGGTCAGTATAAGCGCTTAAACCTGAATGAATTACATATAATTTCGTGATTGACACATCATTGCTTCCGGCAGAAAGGCTTAACTTTGTGAAGTAAGCATTAGCTGCGGCAGCAACGTTAACAGAAGCAGGGGTGTCAGCGGCCAAGTATACACCGAGAGCAGATCCGGTTATTGGCGGTATAACTATTCCACCAGTTCCACTGGTTCCAATCATGGTGTTTAATTTGGCTCTGGTTGCAGCGCCAACAAAACCTGTTCCTGAAGTTAATCCCAATGGAGTCAAAACTTCGCTGGCGTATTTATTCTGGAATTTGACAACCGCTGCCTTGGTTAAAGCACCAAAGTAAGTGGTTTCGCTTCCCGGAGCGCCAACTCCGCTTTGAGCTACCTGGGTATCAGCACTCGCGTTCAAGATGATTTGTAAACATTTTACACTATCACCTGTTGCTCCTTGGCTAAGGTTGCTGGTAAAACTGGTAATTGAACAACTAACAGCACCAGTTCCTCCGCCAGCTTGAGCTAATTGATTTTGCAATAACTGAATCTGAGCCAATAAAGCATTGATTTGTTCTTGCAATGTTAAGGCTTTAGTAGGAGCAGCAATCACAAATGACGCGGCTAAAACTAAAGCAATCGCAATTAATTTTTTAGGCATAATTTATTCGTATATATTTAATGTTATTTTTATTGATTCCTATGTCGACCTCTCTCTAGGAATTTTTAATTATTTTTTTGTCCTAGAGAACAAGGAATTCTTATTAATTATTTTACTCTAATCGCCAAAGTCGTATTTTTGTTTTTCGACCTTTTATAACGACTTTTTCTTCACGACTTTAGCTAATAGTCGCGAAGAGTAAAGCGATTTTTCCAATGGTTAAATGAAAATGATACCAAAATGTTCTTTCAGTTTCAAGAATTCGTTCTATTTCTCCTGATTGCTTGGCAATGCTTGCAACAATAATTCAATTTTATCGAAAACTTCCGGATAATTCTTATTTTTCAAATCTTCTTTAAGCTGATCTAAAATTGCCTGTTGGGACTGAGAAAAAGTAGCATTATTAAAAGTTTCAACCAAATCATTCATTTCTCTGTCTATTTCTTCGTTTAGGTCTTTGTTGTCTCCCAAGAGAACTCCATAAACCTCTTCTATTTTTTTCTTATTTTCTTCTAATGTTTGATTGGTTTGAACAATTTCTTTTATGTCTTTTATGTCAGCTTTGGCTACTTTTTTCAAATTCTGGGCTGCTTCCGAAACATTTGCTTGATATTCCTTAACTATGGGAATTATCTTTTTAGGTTGATTAGTCTCCACCGCCTTGACTATATTTTCTAATTTATCATTGGCAATCGTAAGCTGGATGTTTGACCTTGATTTTTCCGGCATTAAAGAAACAACGACTTTTTCCCCGACTCTCTTAACAGGATAAAGTAAATCGCCAGGCAAGGAACTCTTAGCAAAAACCCCTATTCCTCCAAGCATACAAATCACAACCAAGCTCGCAAAAGCGGGCTTAAAAATAAAACTTAAACCAAATTTCGGCTCCCATCCCAATACATTTTTTTTAGTCAAAACAACCCATTCTTCTCTGGGTTTTATAGCTTTAAGCCCAACTATTTTCTTGATTAATTGAGCATTCGGCTCCCCTGCCAATATATTTTTTTTCATCAAAATAACCCATTCATTTCTGGGTTTTATGGCCTTGAGTTCGGTTATTTTCTTAATTAATTGAATATCAGACCTCATTATAATTATGACGGAAAAAAGTGCTGTTTATTACACTTATTTTAAAGGAATATCGGATATAATATCGGATGTCCGAATTTAGCTTTGAATGGTTTTTTTTAAGGACTTCAATGCCCGATGAAGCAAAACCCTGGTATTTTCCTCGGATTTATCCATTAATTTAGCCACTTCTTTTATTGAAAAATCATCTAAATAGTGCCAAATAAGAACGTTTTGATAGTCGTCTCTTAAGTCAGTGATAGCGTGGCGGATATTCATTAAATCCGAGTTTTTTTCAGCGCTTTTTTCTAAATTCATTCTTGGGTCGATTAAAGGAGTTTGGTCGGCTGAAATTGATTGATTCTTGCCTTTTTGCCGATAATGGTCAATTACCAAATTACGGGCAATTTGATACAAAAATGCCTGGGGATTTTCCAAGGTATCGGCCCTGTTTTCATAAACCTCCCAACCCCGCAAAAAGGTTTCTGAAGTTAAATCTTCAGCCACTTCTATTGAACTGACTTTTAAAAATATAAACCTATAAATTTTGTCTATATAATTGTCGTAAAGCTGACTAAATTCTTTTCTTGGGTTTTGCATTTGTTTATTTATTTTATACGAAATTTTTTCTCAAAAAACAATTTAATTTACATAGGACATAATCTTTTTGTCCTATATATTTTATGTCCTAACTATCTGTCCTATCACTTAATCTTATAAAATGTTTCGCTTTTTTCACCCATTCTCTCTACCAATCCTTCTTCCATCAAAGATTTAAAATCTCTTCTCAATGTCCTTTTGCTGACTTCGGGAAAAACTTCTTTAAAATCACCGACCTGGGCTTTTTCTCTTTGTTTTAAAATTTCCAAAATTTTATCTTTTCTGCCCTGAAAAGGATTTTCAAAAGAAGAAACTTTTCTTTCTGCCAAAGAAACAGAATCTTCAATTTTAACAAATTCTTCAGCTCCAATCAAATCCTTATCCATTGAGATTATTTTTTTTTCTAAATCTTTTTCCTTTTTTGTTTCTAAATTAAAAAAAGAGTTTTCCACAGCCCTATCCTCGATCGTTTTTTCTTCTGATTGTATATTTTTTACTAAATCAAAATTCAGCTGTTTTTCTTTTTCAAATAAAAATTCGGTTAACTCTTTTTTTATTTTATCATATTCTTTTTGAATCTCAAAGATTTTTTCAACACTCACCCAGTTTAAATTTTTTACCACCTCGAAAAAACAATCTAAAATTTCGATTTGTTCTTTTGTTTCTGAAAGCAAATCCTCGAAAGACAAAAAATCTTTTTCAAAAATTAAAATGGAGCTGGCCGAAATTTCAACGCCCAACTCCCTCATTTTATATCTCAAAGGGTCCTTCTTGGGAAAAAGCAAAGTCAACCGATAAAGATTTAAAGTAAGTTTAATAAAATAATTTTTGTCCATTTTTTAAAAACCTTTTCTGAGTAATGTTAATGGGATTTTGCTTAAAAGTCAATTGTGAAAAACTGTCTATTTTTCAGGGAAGATAAGCGCTGTTTTGCTGCTTAGGGGTGCCTAAAATATAATTACTTTCCGCGTCTTCGCCAATAATATTTAATCCATCGTTTGTTGCCCAATTTAATAAATCGTTTCCGGAATTTTTTGGATTTTTTCTTTCCATAGACGCTCTCGTCCACTCGTCCCCTATTTTCTGATTCTGGCCAAAAAACCAACCCGAAGAACAATCAATAAAATCAATTAAATTATTGCTAGCATCTCTTAGTTCTAATTTTTCTCCGTCGTTTCCCAAAGCACCGGTATAAACCTGATCAGCCTTAATATTGGAAATGGTTTGGTCGTCGGTTCTTTCCAAAAGAAAATAATTTTGGGTTAAGATTTTCCCGGAAAGCTCGATTTCCGAACTTCCTTCCGATGACTTAATCTTCCAGCCGGTTAAATCAATCTCTTCTTCGGTGTTGTTAAAAAGCTCTATCCATTCATCACTGGCATTGGCTTCTGTCCCCATCCAAGCAATTTCATTTATTACCACATCTTGAGCTAAAAAATTTTTAAAAATAACCAGATTAATCAAAACTGATTTAAGGACAAGTTCCATGCTTTCTATTTTTATTTTCGCACTATAAACTCCGGCCTTTAAGCTATCGGGAATTATTGAAATTTCCAAACTGAAAGAGGATGAGGCTAAAAGAATATTGCTGGTTGAGCTTATTGAAAGCCATTCAACCTGAGTTGTATCTGTTGCGTAGGCAATAAAAATAAACCAATTTAAATCGCCTTTCCCCGAATTTTTTATTATTAAATTTTTAATTTCTGAACTAGTTGCCCCTTTTTCAATTTGAAAATCAAAAAAATCAGGCTCTATCTCTAAAATCGGTTCTAAAAAAACTATACTCAAACTAAGAGTAGCGGGCAAGCTGATTTTGCCCTTGTCATCAACGACCATCAGGTTCACCAAATAATCCCCAAAAGTAGAATAAGAATGGGAAGTTGTAGCTAAAGCGGTAGTAGCCGAGTTATTGTCGCCAAAATCCCAATAAAAAATACTGATTTCCCCGTCAGAGTCAGTGGAAAACAAAGCATCAAAAATAATTTCTTGATTTATTTCCAAGACCGAAGAAGAAGAATAAAAAACGAAAGAAGATGTTGGCGCTTGGTTTAGAGATTCATTTATTAGTCTAGGGCTTGAATCTTGAATTTCAAAATCTTGATAATTATTTTCCGTGTCTTGATAGTTCTGACTTTTTTTATCCCATTTTCTTCCTAAACTTTGGTTTTCCACAGGGTTTTCCACAAAGGCCATTCCCTCTAAAAATGGATTGCTGCTGCTTCCCCAAGCCAAAGAATCAATGATATTTTTTTCCTTATCAAGTAAAGCAATGCTATTATTTTTGGCTAAGGTTTGAGTAGAAGAAACATCAGCTAAAATTTGACTGAAAGAAGCGTAATCCGAATTTATCCACAAAAAATAATCTTTAGCCAAAATAACACTGCCTTCCGGGAAAATTCTTATTGAATATTCTGTTCCGCTGGAGCTTTTTCTCTTTAATTGAAAGCTGGAAATATCAACAGAATAAGTGCTGGAATTATAAATCTCAATAAAATCAAAAAAAGATTCATTGCCTTCAATTTGGACTTCGGTAATCAAAATTTTTGGAAATTTTTCCTCCAGAACTAAGGGCGCCTGCGGATTTGAACCAACTCCGGCTGAATTTGAAAAACAAAAACTGTTTTGATTTTTTGGCGTTCCTGAAATTCCATTTTGAAGTCCTCCGCAGTAAGAGTGCCAATTTAAATCTGCTCCTCTTTCCATTGATTTTTTTTCAATCTTATCACCGGCCGGCCAATAAGGAACTGCGATAATTTCATCTTCCAAGGCGCAATTATCATTAAAAAGATACAGTTCTTCTTCGTCATCGTTAAGTATTCCTTGATAAATAAAATCAGCTGCTGCTCCGGGCGCTGAATTATCATCGGTTCTTTCCAATAAATAAAGGCTTTGAGGGAACAAAATCCGATTTTCTTCAAAAACTATTTTTATTTGTCCGGCTTTGTCTAAAATTTGCCAATTCTTTAAATCAACCGGAGAATTGGAAATATTTTTTAGCTCAATCCATTCGTCGTTAGCCGAAGTCTTTGTGCCCGACCAAGCAATTTCGTTGAAAATAATTGTTTTTCTTAAAGAACCGATTCCCGGTATTTTATTGCAAAAAACAATTTCCTTATTTTGTTCTTTTTCAAATTTTTCTTTTTCCGGCTCTTCTTTAAGCTCCTTATCCTTATCTTTTTCGTCTTCAATCTCTTTTTCTAAAATTTCTTGTTCTTCGTCTTTAAGTATCTCTTTCTTTGTCATTTCTTCTATTTCTCGAGCAATTAAATCGGCTTTTTCGGTTAAATCGTCTAAAATTTCCTGAAGTTCTAATAATTTCAACTCTTCATCATTAATTTCTGTTTTTACCTTTGACGGTTTTTCTCTTGAGTCATTGATTTTTGATTCTTTAAAATAAAGCTGTTCTTCTGGCAGAAATTTATCAGAAAAATAAAGAGAGCTTGATATTAAAGCTGCCGGAGAAAAAATGTTTTTTTGAAAAACAAAATTTTTTATTTTATCGCTGATTTCTTCCCTAAACTCGATAAACAAAAAAACTCCCGCTAAAAATAGGAGTAAAACAAAAACCGCCGGTAAAATGACCTTTTTCATAAATATTTTTTAATGATACAAATTTAAAAAAATTACCACAAGTGGAAATTCTGTTTATTGACAAAAATTGATAAAACAGTATATTAGAAACGTGGAGAAAGAGGTGGTTTATTAATAGAGCTTGTAGCAGAGCTTGCCTTCATTTGCCATCATTTCTCTACAAACTGTAGGATAAGGATAGGGGGTTTTCAATGAACAACTAAAACCCTCTCTCTTCCCTACACAAATGGAGGGAAAATGGAAGTAGAAATCTTAAGAGGAGAAGGTAAAGGTATTGGAAGAGTAACAACAGAAGAAAGAGCCGATGAGCTGGCAAAAAAAGGCTATGTAGAAAAAAGAAACGGGAAATTTTTCTTCAAATAGCACTTCGAACACATGGTCTTGGTTGTTTTTTATTAAAACACCAAGGCCTTTTTTCTTTACTCGCGCCTCATAGCTCCTACAACGAACTTATTGACAAAAAATAAAATTTATATAATATTATATCCGGGCTAGAAAAGGGAAGGTTTTTTAAAGTGTGCATCCCATCCTTGGTAGTTATGAATCCCATCTCGAGCCGGCCCTTTTTCTGGCCCATTATCTCACTCTCCAGCACCTTATAAATTAGTATTCTTCTGAAATCAAAAATCCCAAGATTAGTTATACTTGGGCTATTTTTTTAAAAAACAATCAATTAATCAATTAATTTAAAAGTAGAAAATATTTGTTTAAACAGGCTTTCCTCTTTTTCCGGAGAAATAATGCCGGGTATTTGCAAATTATTTTGGTAATCCGCAATTATCGGCTGGAACTCCGGAACAAAGGCTCTCCAAACAATCAAGGTGTTTTTCGAATTTAACGGAAAATAATAAACATACTGGCCGCAACCCTCGATTCCCTCAGTTATAAGGTAACCATTCAAATTACCAATCGTAATTTCATCAATGAATCCGGGTTCTAACTTAAGTTTTTTGTTTAAAAAATAATCAGAAAAGAACTCCTTGCTTTCATTGTTCTTGACCGCTTCTTCCAGTCCTCCCTTAAAAATTTCAAAATTAACCTTAAAATCAACCAATTCTTTAAGCTTTAAACTGTCTCCCTTAAAATCACAGGGGTCGTTATGCTCAAAAGCAACAAAATGATTTAAAGATATTTTATTTTGCTCTTCCAAAAGAGAAACAATTTCTTTGGGATATTCAAGCTGGATTTTTAAAACTTCATTTTTATAAATTTCCCACCCGAACCTCTTTTCTTGAATTTTTGTCTGTAAAAAATTTAATTCCTCCTCAAAAGTTTGCTCTTTTTTTACATCAAAATACTGGGAAATACTAAGCCCGCCCACCAACATAGCAAGAAGAGAAATTATGGCTAGCCCTATGGGAGTCGGCACTCCCATGTTTAATTTTTCCAACATAAAATTAATTTTTCAATAATTTTAATGATTTCAATTTTTATTTTACCATAAATAAAAACCCGAGAAAATCAAAGATGCTAATCTTGCATTTGCATCATTTTTTGGGCGGCTATCATCTGAATTTTCTTCATAGCCTCGTTGAAACAATCTTTTAAAATTATTTCTTGCTCCTCCTTTGCCAAAGCCGGATTCAATTTGATTTCTTCAATTTCCATTTTTCCATTCATTGTTATTTTCGTGCCGTTTTTTTCAATTTCAAATTTTTCTTTTTCCAAAGAATCTTTAAGGTCTTTCAGTTGTTTTAATTGTTTTATTTTTTCAAACATATTATTAAATTAAAAATCCAATTCATTGACTTCCTCCCAGTTTATTTCATATAAAACAACGATTTTATCCTCTCCGATTATATAAAGATAATCATCAAGGTA
Source organism: Candidatus Nealsonbacteria bacterium (assembly GCA_026396195.1). NCBI lineage: Bacteria > Candidatus Nealsoniibacteriota > Candidatus Nealsoniibacteriota bacterium. The sequence goes on along the minus strand of JAPLXH010000012.1, from coordinate 11,119 downwards.
AACCGCTCTTTTTGCCCTTATGTCGCTTATGGCTTTTATCATTTTCAAATTGTCATCTTTATAAGAAAATATATAACCGCCTTTGCTTCCGGGTAAAAAGAAAATCTGATGTTTTGTGTCTAACAAGAAAGCGTGGTGGGTGCTTAGAACATCAGACCAATATTCGCTTAAATTGTACTTGGATACTTCTTTCGGGTTTTCAGCTGACTTCACGTCGAACAAGGAAACTTTTACTTGAGAACTTTCTTGTCCGATTCCTAAAATTTTATCTTTGGTAATCGGGTGCAAGTAAGAAGAATACCCCGGGATTTTTAGCTCCCCGCTCATTTTCGGTTTCTGGGGATTAGACAAATCAAGCACGAAAAACGGGTCAATTTGGCGGAAAGTAACTAAATATCCCTTGTCCTCGACAAAACGAGCTGAATAAATTTTTTCTTCCAGTCCCAAGTCTTTAATTTCGCCATTTATATTAAGGTCTTTGTCTAAAACATAAATATCATTAGCCGATTCTCTGACACTGCCCATTCCTCCCATCCCCCAAAATCCCTCGCCAACAGTAACCGCAACCCTTAAATAATCCTTATATTCATCCAAAGAAAATTGATTTAAAAGCTTTCCGGGAACGTTGCCGGAAGCTAAGATTGAAAAATCTTCAAGTCCTATTTTCACGATGCCGGTTTTTTCCAATTCTCTTTTGTGTTCTTTGTAGTAGTCCGACATCCGATTGCTGAATTCATTTTCTATTCTTAAGCTTTCATCATTACTCAGGGAATTTTGATATTTTTGGAATATAACGTCAAGTTCGGTTTGTTTCGCCGAATCGCTTATATCATAGCTTGATAATTTTTCCAGTTTTTCAATAAACCAGCTCGGCACCAAGTCCTGGCATTTTTCTTTGAAAAACTTGGAGAAAAATTCGATAAGATTACCGGAATAAGAATATGTCAAATAAATTCCCTTATCTGACATATAAAGTATTGAATAATAAGACGAACCAACAATAGAAATATTTTTTTCTATCTTCCCTGAAACAGGGTCAATAACGGAAGCATTATAAGTAACATCAGCCGGGAAAGAAACTGTCGGATGATAAATTTGGTCGCATTTTACGGTTAAAGCAACCCCCTCGGCCCTTAAGGGCTCTATTGGACAAGGCTTGGAAGCATTAATTATGGTTTGAGTGATTAAATAAATTTTATCGTTATAAAGCCGGGCATCCTTAAAATAACTTTTGTCGTCTATTTCGCTTGTCCATTTTTTCTTTGGAGACTTGGGGTCTGAAACATCGTAACCGAAAATTTTATTATTGGAAAAAACTATCAGAATATTTTTGTGTAAAAGCAGGCTTCCCGTTTCTTTTATATCAGAATCTAAACCCAGTTCGTCCGGGGGAAAGGCTTTTATAACCTTTGTTTTTCCCGTATCTTTTGGCGGAACAATATACCTTTCTTCAAAAAAAACAGGCCCCGAATAATAACCAGACAAAGAATAATAAATTTCCTTGCCGCTGGTTTTTACAATGTCCGGCTCGTCAATTCCTAAAACCTGAACATTGGTTTCGGAAACTCTTTCCGGCGCTTCTCCTCCGCCTCCTAGCCCGTTAATGGCCGACGGCGCTTCTAAAGATATTTTTTCATCACTTGCGCCAATGCCCATAGCCCGGGCAGAACCTAAATAGCCATAGCTAATTTCTGATTTTTCCAAATATTTTTTAAAATCTTCTTCTGAGGCAAATTTTTTCAATTCTTCCAAATTAGAAACAATTGGAGTGGTTGTCGCGACAGGAGGCGGATTTCTTTTAAATAAAAAATTTTCTAAACTAAAAGCATCGGGATAATTAATCTCTAAAAGAATGTATCCTCCCGCAATAAAAGCTAAAAGTATTAAAATAAAAAAAGCTAAAAAAGGATTGATTTGTTTTTGCATAAATTTTTTTATTATTAATTGTTTCTTATTTATATCATATTTTTTAAAAAATGCCATTAAAACTTATCCCGAGTTTTGGGTCTTGACAAGAGCTTTTGACTAATTATACTAAAACAAATTGGTTGAATATTTTTCAAAAACCAATAAAAAAAGGTCGAAACTTTTTTTAAAAAAATGCTGAGGGTTAAAACCTAATATGCAAAAAAAGAAAACGCGCGACCCTTTCGTTAACCAAAATGATTTTGACTTGGACGAAGGATTGGAACAAGACGTGCCGGAAGAAAGCCCCGAGGAACCGACAGAAGAACCCGGGGAAAAGGAAAAAGGGCTAGAAGAGGAGGAGGAAGAAGGAGTTGATGAATTAGAAAACATGGAAGATGAATATGATGAATTTAGCGAATAAATAAAGAAAAATAAAAACCCCCTGTTTTTTAAAAAACAGGGGGTTTGTTTTTTTAAAAATTTATTCCAACAATATTTCAGCTTCTCTCTTTAACTGCTCAAAATTTCTCATTATTGTTTTGTTTTTTTGAACAATCTTTTTAAAATCGTTTCTAAAAATATCTTGGGCCAACATCATTCTTTTTTGGACCAAAAGCTCCAGTAGCTCTTTTTTAAAAGAAGGCAAAATGGTTATTGGATATAATTTTTGATTATCAATTATTTTTTCCAAGCCGGCTTTTTTTGGGTATTGCCATCCTAAAAGTTCAATTCCCGTGCATTTGGCATATTTTATGGTTTTGCTGGTAAATTTATTATTGGTAACTATCAGGTTTTTTATATTAAAACTTCTAAATCCGTTTTTATTAAAAAATCCTCCTTTTTGAATGTCCAAAAAACGGGCGAAAGATGAAAGGGCGATATCCGAATGAACCTTGCCTTCGGATAAATTTCGATATTTGCATTCTCCGATATAAATCAGGTTTTTTTTCTCGGCCCAAAAATCTATTTCATAACTGCAACAAAAACCGGGCACTATTTGGTTAAGCTTTATCCTGAATCCTTGTTTCTCAAAAACCTCTCCGATATATTGCTCAAAAGGAAAACCGCTTGGTCCCAGCTTTCTCATTGCTTCTTTCAGGGAAAATTTAAAAACAGCGGTTTGAGAGGATTCCTCGGAAAGAAGCTCTCTCACTCTTTTGAAAATTTCAATCGTTTTTATGCCGGGAAAAGCCTCTCTTTCAATAATGCTTGCTATTTTTTGAGCTGTTTTTTTAGAAGCGCCGGATTTCTTGGCTGATTTATATATTTTCCTAAAAGAAAACGGCTCCTTCTCTTTATTGATATTTAAAACATAAAGATTTTTCATGCTTTAATTTATTTTATTGTAAATCCGATTTTTTGAAAATCTCCTGAAAAATTTTATTTGCTTGCCTTTTCTAACGCTGTACTATCTTTTGATTTCAAAAGAATGGAATTCTCCTTTAAACTCTTGTTGCTCAATTTCCAATTCATCGACTTTAGCAAATAACGGGCCTTTTTGGGCCCATTTAACTAGCTTTTCAATGTTTTCTTTTTCTCCCTCAATTAAAATTTCAACCCTTCCGTCCGATAAATTTCCGGCCCAGCCTGAAACTCCCAATTCTTCCGCTTTTTTTTTGGCGTTTAATCTAAAAAAAACTCCTTGCACTTTTCCGGAAATAAAAAGATGAACTCTTGCTTTTTCTTTCATGCTTTAAAAACCGAGAAATTCTTTAATTTTTGCGATAGGAATAGAAGTTGCTCTTCCCTCTTCGTCAAAGATATTTAGTCCTAAAACATTACCTTCAATGTTAAACATAGGACTGCCCTGTAAGTTTTTTTTATCGAAAATACTGGTATTAATTTCTTCTTCATTCAAATACCTGATTATCCCTTCGTTTACAATTTTTTGAGGCTTTATTCCTTCAAAAAATACTCCGATTAAAAAAACTCTTTGGCCTAGTTTTATTTTTTCAAAATCAGCAAATCCGGTGGTCGGCAAATTATTTTCATTAACTTTTAATAAGGCGAATTTATCTTTTGTTAAAAGAACTTTCGGAGAAAAAACCTTTCCGTCAAAAAATATTGTAGTTTTTGATTCTTTGGGCAAAAGCTCGGCCAAGGTAATTATCAATCCGTCGGAAGTTATGATTAAACCGGAGCCCTCGAGTATTTTTTTGCTCTTAGTTTCGGTCCTGACTCCCACCACGACTTTTTCCAATTTATCCACTGCTTCTTGAAGAGCAACATTTTCTTGGACAAAAACTTGCTTGGTTTCATTGATATAAATCGGAGGCTTATCCAGTTTATATTCAAAAAAAAGAGGCCTTTCTATAAAATAAGGCCAGAAAATTTGGTCGGCGAAAATACCGCCGGCTGTTCCGATAATAAAAATAATTAAAATTTTAAAAGCGTTTTTGGCCATTTAAAAATTATTTTGTTAAAAGCTTTTCTTCTTTTATCGCAATTTTAAAAATTTCTTTCGGTTCTTGAAAGATGATTTTTTCTTTATCAGCCCCGATTACCACCCTGTCTCCCTCCTTTACTTCTCGAGAAACTATCTTTAAAGCCAGGGGATCCAAAATTTCCTGCTGAATTACTCTTTTTAGTGGTCTCGCTCCTAGCTGAGGGTCAAACCCCTTTTTAGCCAATAAATCCTTGGCTTCTTTTGAAATCTTTATTTTTAAATTCTTTTTTTGAAGCCTCTTTTCAACTTTTGCCAGCTCCAATTCAACAATTTCTTTAATCTGTTCCTCTCTTAAATAATTAAAAATAATAACTTCATCGATTCGATTCAAAAATTCCGGGCGGAAACTTTGTTTTAGGGCTTCCATAACTTTTTCCTTTAATTTTTCTTGGCTTTCTTGGTTAGACTTCGTGGCAAAACCCAAAGAACTCATCTCTCGAATATCCTCTGAACCGACGTTTGAGGTCATAATAAAAATTGTATTCTTAAAAGAAGCTACCCGGCCCTTGGCATCAGTCAGGCGGCCGTCTTCTAAAATCTGCAAAAGTATGTTAAAAACTTCCGGATGCGCTTTTTCAATCTCGTCCAGCAACACTACAGCATAAGGCCTTCTTCTTATTTTTTCGGTCAACTGTCCGCCCTCATCATACCCTACGTAACCGGGCGGGGAACCTATTAATTTGGAAACAGTATGCTTTTCCATATATTCGGACATATCCAACCTTACCAAAGAGCTTTCGTCGTTGAACAAAAAATCAGCCAAAGCTTTGGCGGTTTCTGTTTTCCCAACACCGGTAGGGCCCAAAAACATAAAAGAACCCAAGGGCCTGTTCTCTTCGGCAATGCCGGCCCTTGAACGTCTGATCGCGGCGGAAACCGCTTTAATCGCGTTTCCTTGGCCAATAACCCTGCGAGCCAATATTTCTTCCATTCTAACCAGTTTTTGAGCCTCAGCTTCTATAAGGCGGATTACGGGAATTCCCGTCCAGCGGGAAACAACTCCGGCAATGTCCTCCTCGGTTACTTCTTGTTTTAAAAGATGATGCTTTTTTTGTACCTTGATTAATTCTTTTTCAGAAAGTTTTAATGCTTTTTCCAATTCCGGAATTTTTCCATATTTTATCTCGGCTATCCTTTGAAGGTCTAAAGTTTGGCTCATATCCAGCTGGGAAGAAAATAAATCAATGTCTTTTCTAAAATTTTTAATCTTAAAAATCAATTCTTTTTCTGACAACCACTGGCCTTCAATATATTTGGCTTTTTCTTTTAAATCGGCCAGAAATCTGGCAATGGCTTTTAATCTTTTTTTGGATTTTTGGTCTTTTTCGCTCTTTAAAGCTTCTCTTTCTATTTCTAATTTAGTAATTTCTTGTTTTTGATTTTCCAATTCTATGGGCTCCGATTCAATTTCCAGTCTTAAGCCGGAAGCGGCTTCGTCCATCAAGTCCACGGCTTTGTCGGGCAAAAATCTGTCGGAAATATAACGATAAGATAATTCCGCCGCCGCCACTATCGCCGCATCTCTTATTCTGACGCCGTGATGAACTTCATATTTTTCTTTAATGCCCCTTAAAATTGCGATGGTGTCTTCCACCGTAGGTTCTGACACATAAATCGGCTGGAATCTTCTTTCCAATGCCGGGTCTTTTTCAATATATTTTTGATATTCTTTCAAGGTAGTCGCCCCGATTGCTTTCAACTCTCCTTTGGATAGAGCCGGCTTTAATAGATTTGAGGCATCAATTGCTCCTTCGGCCGCTCCCGCTCCCACCAATGTGTGAAGTTCGTCAATAAATAAAATATATTCTCCCTTGGCAGCTTCAATTTCTTTTAAAAAAGCTTTAACTCTGTTTTCAAACTCGCCCCGATATTTGGTGCCGGCAACCAAAGACCCCAAGTCTAAAGAAATGATTTGTTTGCTTTTTAAGCTTTCGGGGACCAATCCTTTGACTATTTTTTGAGCCAATCCCTCAACAATGGCGGTTTTTCCGACGCCGGCTTCTCCGATTAAAACGGGATTGTTTTTTGTCCGGCGCGACAAAACTTCCATCAATCTTCTGATTTCAGCCTCTCTGCCTATAACCGGGTCAAATTTTCTATTTTGAGCCAATTGAGTCAAATTACGGGAGTATTTTTCTAAAATTTGATATTTGGATTCCGGCTCCGGGTCTGTAATTTTTTGGCCGCCCCGGATTTGAGATAAAATTCTTAAAACCGTTTCGTAGTCCAGTTTTTTAAAATCCAAATTATCACCTAATAAAACTGTTTTATTTAAAATTTCTTTGGCTTTGTTTTCGCTATCCACCAAAGATAAAAACAAATGCTCCACTGAAACGAACTCGTCTCCCATCTTAACGGCTTCCTGCCTGGCTCTGTCTAAAACCTTAGCCATATCTTGGGTCAAATAAAATTGGTTTTGTTCTCGGGGAGTGGCGATTATCGGAATTTTTTCGATTGATTTTTCGGTTTCTTTTTTTAAATTATCGATGTCTACTCCTAATTTTTGAAGCAAAACTAAAATTATTCCTTCCTCTTGGGAAAGTAAAGCGGACAAAAGATGAAGAGCGTCAATTTGTTGCTGCCCCTTTTTTTGAGCGATAAATCTGGCGTTAACTATCGCTTCCTGGGCTTTATGAGTAAAATCAGAACCGTTCATGAATTGGTACATAGAAAAAATTGAGAGTTAGTTTCATTTTCTTTGTATCAAAGCTACCCTCAAAAGTCAACGCCGTTAAAATTGTTTAGCGGGTTAAAAATTTCAGAAATCTTGATTAAAATTCTACTTATTCTCTCCCAGCACGATATCAATGTTTTTTTCTTGGTTGTCTCTTGAAATTTTCAAAGTAACCTTATCGCCGGGATTATATTTTAAAATAATCTCAGCTAAAGAATTTTCTGTTGTAATTTTCTCGTTATTTAATTCTAAAATTATGTCGTCTTTTTTCAAGCCCGCTTTTTCGGCCGGAGAACCGGCTAAAACAACTTCCTTGGTTTCTTTGCCGGTTTTATCTCTTCCTATCCAAGCGCCATAGTCAAAAGGCAAATTATATTTTTCTTTAAGCTCTTTGGTAATCAAAGTGTAGTAAACCCCTATAAAAGGATAAACAATTTTTCCTGAACTTTTTACTTGTTCAATATCTCTTTTAGCTTTGTTAACCGGAATGGAAAAGCTGATATTCTGGGCGTCTAAAACTGTTGCCGTATTAATTCCAATCACCTCTCCTTTTAAATTTAACAATGGCCCTCCGGAGTTTCCTTTATTTATGGCGGCGTCAGTTTGAATAACATCTTCAATTGTTTCAACAAAGCTCCCGCCGCCGGCAGTCACCGTCCGGCCTAAGCCGGAAATAACTCCAACTGAAATGGTATTCCGAAACTCCCCTAAGGCATTGCCTATTGCTATTACTGTTTGGCCAATTTTTACATTAGAAGAATCTCCCAGTTGAACCTTAGGAAAAGAAGAATCTTTTTTTTCAATTTTAATAATAGCCAAATCCTGATTTGGGTCTTTGGCTAAAACCTTGGCAGAAAACTTACCGCCGTCATTGGTTAAAACAGTATATTCGGCTTCTTCGTCCAGAACCACGTGCTTGTTGGTTAAAATCATTCCGTCCTCTGAAATAATAAATCCGCTTCCTCCGCCAACTTCTTTTTTCTCAGTGCCTTTCTGACGATACTGAGGAATTCTAAGGCCAAAATCTTCTCCAAAAAAATCGCCGAAAGGATTATCATAATATTCCTCAATTATGGGAACATCCTTGCTGATAACAATGCTGACCACGGCCGGCGAAACCCTGTTAACAACATCTATCACTGCTTCCTCTTGAGTTGTTTGGGGCAAATAAGAAGTGGTTGAAGCGTTGTAGGTAATAAGGCGTTCCGGAATTTCTATATTAAGCTTAGAAAGGAAATCTTTAATTTCCGAATAATAATAACCGCTGGCAACGATTCCAACGCAAAAACCAAAAAGAGAAGAAAATAAAACGAGTAAAAAAACAACTAATATAAATTTTTTTAATTTACTTTTGATTTTAGATTTAAAATTTTTGATTGGGTCAAAAGATTTAGAGGAATTTAATTTGTTGTTAGGCATATTAAATTATATTTTATTTTTATATTTTATATTATATCAAACTCAATACTGCTTAACCACCTAAATTGATCTGTAAAAGTTAGCAACCTCAGTTTAGTCTGAGAATCGTTTTCGAAAAACAAATTTTAATTATTTATTTTTGAGTTGTTGATGAAAAGCTTGGCATTTCCGGTCTTACTTGGATTGATTGGGCGGTAATAGTACCGTCTTGATTTGTCTTGCCAGTCACGCTAACTACCTTGCCAACTTCAAGGTCATTAAAAACACCGCTCACAAATTTACTAATTTCTGTCGTGTCTGAATAAAAAATAATTTTCGAGCCGCCGTCTCGAATACTTACTGTAATACTTTTATCGTCTTTGGAGATAATATTTCCGGTGACAAAACCATTATTACTATTGTTTCCACCGGTTCGATTAATAGCTCCTGCTCCTGTTCGATTGCCAAAACCATTTGCATCCATTTGTTGAAATCTTTGTGAGGTTTTGCTTTCCGCATATTTCATTCCGCCAAAAAATGCTCCTGCTCCAATTATTGTTAATATGACTAGAAATAATAAATATTTTTTCATAATTATTTTTTTATTAGATTAATAAATTTTTCGACAAATTTTTTATTCATATCTCAATGCTTCTATTGGATTTAATGCTGCCGCTCTTCGGGCGGGATAATAGCCAAAACCAATTCCAATTGCCGCTGATACTCCGAAAGCCAAAATAATAGAAGAAAGAGAGATAGTTGTAGTTAAACCTCCAAACTTAGCAATCAAAAGAGAAATAACCCAACCTGAAATTACACCAAAAACTCCGCCAATAAAAGTAAGGGTAGTAGCTTCTGCAAGAAACTGCAGGCTAATGTCTTTGTTTTTAGCGCCAATGGCCTTGCGAAGCCCGATTTCTCTTGTTCTTTCAGTGACTGTTGTCAACATCATATTCATAATTCCAATGCCGCCAACAAGTAAAGAAATGCCGGCTATTGCCGCCAAAAGCGTGGTAAAGGTATTGGTGATAGAAGAAGCGGTGGCTAAAATATCGGACTGATTTAATACGCTAAAATCCGCGAGCGTGGAATCAGAAATATTATGACGACTCAACAAAAGCGTTGTAATTTGTTGTTTGACAAGAGCTGTTGAATTTTGATCCTGAGCCTGCACGCTAATGGTAGTTACATAATCTCCGCCGGCTAAAAAACGCTGGGCAGTAGAAATAGGAACATAAATTACATCGTCCTGACTTCCAAATCCCGTACCACCCTTGGCTTTGGTGACGCCGATAATTGTAAAATCAATTTTATTTATTTTAATTTTTTGGCCTATTGGATTTGAACTCGATCCAAATAAATCATCGCGGGTTGTGGGTCCTAAGACCGCTACCTTTTTTAAGTTTTGAACATTTTGGTCAGAAATAAAATTTCCTATATCTATTTCAACGTTTCTTGCCTGCGAATATGAAGAAACCGTGCCGACAACCCGAGTATTGGTATTTTTACCCTTAACTACAATTTGATAATTTCTTGAATTTTCCGGGGCTACCGCTTTAATAAGCGAAACTTGTTCCTGAATGGCATCGGCGTCTTCTTGAGTTAAAGTCTGAGCAGAGCCCCTGGAGGAACGTACCTCGGTCCCCACTCCTCTTTGAAAAGAGGGCGATATCAATATTAAATTTGACCCTATGCTCTCGATATTTGATTGAATTTGTCCTTGAGCGCCTTGGCCAATAGAAACCATGGCTACTACTGAACCGATACCAATAACAATACCAAGAACGGTAAGCCCTGACCTAACTTTATTCATAGATATTGCTGAATAAGTTTCTTGTAATAAATCTGAAAAAATCATATTTTATGATTATTAATAATGCGTTGTTTATGATTTCTACCGTCTTCCATGATAACGCCATCGCGGATATGAATTATACGATTTGCATGCTCAGCTACGTAAGGCTCATGAGTAATAAATATGATAGTACGTTTATATTCAGAATGAAGCTTTTGAAATGTTTCTAAAACAATTTCTCCTGTTTTTGTATCAAGATTGCCAGTCGGCTCATCGGCTAAAATTAAAGATGGATTGTTAACTAAAGCTCTGGCAATGGCCACTCTTTGCATTTGTCCGCCCGAAAGCTGATTGGAAAGATGATTAAAACGAGCCTCTTCAAGTCCTGCGTTTTTTAAAGACACTCTTGCTCTTTTTTCTCTTTCCTCTTTTTCAATTCCAGCATAAACAAGCGGTAAAACGACATTACGAATAACTGTCGCCCGCGGTAAAAGATTAAAAGATTGAAAAACAAAACCAATTTTATTTTTTCGAATATCCGCCAATTCATCATCGGAAAGTTTTGATATATCTTGGTTATCTAAAAAATAACTTCCGCTGGTTGGCACATCTAAACATCCTAAAATATGCATTAAGGTCGATTTGCCGGAACCGGAAGGTCCCATAATAGCTACAAATTCACCATCTTTTATGGTGAAAGAAGCATTGTTTAAGGCTTTGGTTTCAACATTTCCACTTTTATAAATTTTAGTGATATTTTGAACTTGAATCATTTTTATTAATTGTTTCAATAAGGACTATTTACATACCAAACATACGAAATCCCTCGTTTTGACTTGATTGCGCACTTTGTTGTGAGGTTTGAGTAATGGTTTGAGAAATTACAGCATCCCCTTCT
>JAPLXH010000011.1 GCA_026396195.1 Candidatus Nealsonbacteria bacterium | reverse complement strand
AAAATATATTATAGTCAAAAGTCCTTTAGGGCTTTTTTTTGTTTTGATTATAAATAATTGAGATTTTAAGTTTTTTCTGATAAGTTTAATCTGTAACAGATTATGGAAAAAATTCGTAATTTTTGCATTATCGCCCATATTGACCACGGAAAGTCAACTTTAGCTGACAGGTTCTTGGAATTGACCAAAACTGTTCCTTTGGAAAAAATGAGAGATCAATTGTTGGACCAAATGGATTTGGAAAGAGAAAGGGGGATTACGATACAACTGCAGCCGGTAAGAATGGAATATAAAGGCTATGTTTTAAATTTAATCGATACTCCCGGTCATATGGACTTTCGCTTAGAAGTGGAAAAGTCCTTGAGAGCGGTGGAGGGCGCTTTACTTTTAGTTGATGCCGTGAAAGGCGTTCAAGCTCAAACTCTTTCTAATTTGTATTTAGCCCAGCAGCAGAATTTAGTTATAATTCCGATTATCAATAAAATTGATTTAAATAATGCCCGGCCCCAAGAAGTGGAAGAGGAATTGATGAATCTTTTAAAAATAGAAAAAGAAAAAATAATAAAAATTTCCGCCAAAAACGGCACCAATATAGAGCAAGTTTTAGAAGCGATTATAGAGAGAATCCCTTGTCCAAAAGGAAGTCCTGACTTGCCATTGAAAACCTTGGTTTTTGATTCTTTTTACGACCCTTATAAAGGAATTATTGCTTATATCAGGGTTGTAGACGGCGTTTTAAAAAAAGAAAGGCAGGAAATAGGCATATTTAAGCCTCAATTAGTTGTCGCGAATGAACTTTCAGCCGGGGAAATCGGTTATATTGCCACCGGTGAGAAAAATTTAGAAGAATATTTGGCAAAAATTGGCTGGGAAAAGCCAAAACCCATGGTTTTCGCTAGTTTATATCCCAGGGAAGATTCAGAGTTTAATTTATTAAAAGACGCGATAAATAAACTGAAACTAAACGATGCAGCTTTGTATTCTGAAGAAGAATCTTCACCGGCCTTGGGCAGGGGATTTAAGTGCGGATTTTTAGGCATGTTGCATTTGGAAATTATTGCCGAAAGATTAAAAAGAGAATTTAATTTGGATTTAGTAGCCACCACTCCCAGAGTAAATTATGAAATATTAAAAAAAGAATCAATAGTCAAGGAGCCGTGGGTCAGATTGGAAATAGTCACTTCGCATTTTTATTTTGGAAACGTAATGAATCTTTTAAAAGGGTTGAGGGGGAATTATCAGGAAACAAAATATTTGAGCAACGAAAGAATGATTGTTGTTTACAACACTCCTTTGGCTGACATTGTTACTGATTTTTATGATAAATTAAAAAGCGCCACCTCAGGATACGCCTCTATGATTTACGAACCAATCGGTTCAAGGCCGGGTAAGCTGATTAAATTGGAGGTTCTATTGGCTAAAGAGCACTTTCAAAACTTATCCCAGATAGTTCCGGAAGAGGAAATGCAAAAAAGAGCCAGAAACTTGGCCTTATCTTTAAAAGAATTGGTTCCCAAACAAAACTTTGCCGTTGCCATTCAAATTGTTTTGGGCAATCTGTTTGAAGAAGAAAGTTCGAGAAATGTCGGGAATTCAAAAATTGTCGCCAGAGAAACGATACCGGCTTTGAGAAAAGATGTTACAGCCCCTCTTTACGGAGGTGACTATACCCGCAAGAAGAAATTATTGGATATTCAAAAGAAGGGAAAAAAAGAATTAGCCGCAAAGGGAAGGGTAAGAATTCCTGCGGAGGTTTTTATTAACTTACTGAAACAAAAATAATTTGACAGGAAAAAAATTATTAAATAAGATAATTAAATCAAATAATTATATCAAGGAGGTATAAATTATGGGATTTGAATGTAAGGTTTGCGGCTGTAAAACATTTAAAAAAATAAGTCCATTTTCAGAAATGTCATTGATAGACGAAGTTGTATTAATTTCTTGCGAGGGCGAGGGTTGCGGAATTGTTTATGCTGTGGAAGACCAAAAGATTGCCACCGGCGCTTTAATGAAAACAAGATAATCTGAAACGGTTCTTTTTAATTTTAAGTTTTAAAAATAAAAGCCATTTTTCCGGCTTTTTTATTTTTGAAAAAAAACAAAAGTTTTTTTAACTTTTTTATTTTATGTTATAATAAAAAAATGAAATTAAAAGAAAAAAATTCTTTTACTCTTATTGAATTGTTAGTCGTAATTTCAATTATTGCCATTTTATCCAGCGCAGTATTGGTTTACATGAAGCCAACAAAAGAAAATGCAAAACTTGCTGGTGAGCTTGAATTTAGAAGCTCTGTTAGTGGTGCTTTGGGCGCTTACGTCACAGGAGCTTGGATGTTTGAAGGTGCCACCATTGGTGAGGCGGGATATGATAGCTCTGGCTATAAAAATAATTGTATACCCAGTAGCGGAGGAAACTTTGTTTATGCTTCCAGTGCTCATCGCGCCTTGGGCAACGCACTTAGTATGAGCGGTAATAAATGGTTTAATTGCGGCGACAGCAGTTCTCGGCCGAATTTATTTCCTACCGACATTACGATGGAAGCTTGGGCCAAGGCTGAAACCTTAGATAATAATTATAGAGGAATAGTTACAAATAAATATGGTAATAATTACGGAATAAATTTATATATGCATCGGAATAATATAGGTTCGCGCATTGGAACAATTCAAGGTAGTAGTCGCAATAATACTCTCGTAACTACCACCAAGGCTCCATCGATAGGAACTTGGTATCACATAGTTGTTACTTATAATTCTAAAAATAGAAAAGCCGTCCTTTATGTTAACGGTAAAATAGAAAAAGAGTTAACGTTGCCCGGAACTAGAATTTTAGCTTATTCAATTACTAATAATTTTTTTGGAATAGGTTGTAATTATAAAACCAATAACACAACAAATTGCAATGATCGTTTTATTGGAACAATTGACGATGTCAAGGTTTACGACCAATCCCTATTAACTTTCGAAATTAAGCAACATTATGCGGAAGGATTAAAAAAATTAGAATTAGCCGGTTTGAAATAAAATTTTAAATTTATTTGCAACAAAAAACCTCTTTTTTCAAAAGAGATTTTTTTTTAAGAAAATTTTTTTATTTCCTCTTTCATCATTTTGATATATCTGGTTTCTTTTGGGTCAATTCCTTTTTGTTTCCCTATAAAGTAGCTTGTAAGCCCGCCCAACCAGACAAAATAAAGGGTTTCTTCCAATTGATTTTTTCCTTGCCCGTAAATTTCAATAATTTTTACTTCTTTTTTTATTATTTTTTTAATAGCTTCAATCAAAATTTTTATTTCTTTTTTTTCTTCCTGGCTTCTTAGAAGAACTAAACAATACTTATTATTTAAATTTTGCCAGCTTTCCAGTTCGTTGTGGGCCAGTTCCGGCAAGAAAGCGCCTTTGGACAGTTTTTTTCCGCTTTCGCTAAGGTCGGATTCCCACCTAAAGCTTAAAGAATGATGTTCAGAACAGATGATAGGGAAAATGTCTTTAATTTTTAAAGCCAGGTTTTCAGCTTCTTTTTCAATATTATTTTTTTCTTTTTCTAAAATTTCGAAAGTAAAATTATCTTTCGTTAAATTTAATTTTTTAACCAGATTAAATAACAAACCAAATAAATAAGAAAAGATTTCCCTGGTTTCTCTTTGTGAAAATTCTTCAGGAATTTTAATTAAAGGTATTTTTAAATTTTGAGCTTTTTTTGAAATTTCTCCTCCCAGAGAAATAACAATAATCTTGCATTTATTTTTTATGCCCTGTTGAAATTGGCTTAAGGTTTCTTTAACATTACCGGAACGGCTTACGCAAATTAAAAGAGTATTCTTCGAGGCAAAAGAGGGGAGATTATAATTTTTAGATATTTCCAAAGGAATTTTTAAAGAAACAACACTTTTAAGAATTTCGGCCGGAATTGCGGAAGCTCCCATCCCGGCGATAACTATGTTTTCAAAATTTTTATAACTCAAAGGTATTTTTATTTCTACCTTATCGCCGGCCTCGAGCTCTTTTATAAACTTTCTTAAATTTTCAATCATAGTAGTGATATTTTTAATTATTTTTTTATTATATCAAATTAACAAATTTTATAAAGACTTAGTTTATTTGACATAAACTGCCTTTAAAATTAAAATATTTAATGGGTCAGGGTCGCAGAAATTTTAATAATCGACGTTAGTCGGTAATTCTCTCCTCACCACCTTCTGGGCCCTGATCCAAGTATTGTCCATTTTAAATTAAATAAAGGAGGCATTTAGAAATGGAAGTAGAAGAAATGATAGAAATATCCGGAAAGATATCGAACATAAAAACCCCGATTAAAATAAATCGTTTTTTTATCCCGGAGACTCCAATGAATGGAATAGGATTTCTATGCGCTTGTAAAGACGAATTTACTCAATCTTTTGCCGAAACCGTTGCCGCAAGACATGGAAATAATGAAATTATAGTTGAAGACGTAGAAATCGGCAAATATAAATTCACAGCTTTGATAGTAAAAAAAGAAGCAAAAAAACAAATTATCAAGGCGGCAGAGGACTTCGATAGAATGCTTCGCGGTAAAATTATGAGAGGACCGAATGTTCCAAAGAACGTACAGTAGAGGCCAAAAATTTGCCTCTATTTTTATTTGATTTATTTATTCAAGCCAGGGAGGATTTTCGCTTTCACCATAGATTTTTTCATCTTGAATGAAAAAACCGGTATTTCCGCTGGAGTCGTGGATATAATTATCTTTTATAAAATAGCCGGTTGAACCTTCCGGGCTATAAATCTGGCCGTTATAAAGATAATACCCGGTATCGGAACTAGAATCGTAAATATGATTATTATGGATGCGAAATTTTGTTTTTACCATTTTTGTTTTATTTTAGCAGATATTAAAATTTTTTAAACCTTAACGGGATTTTTTGTTGTGATATAATGATAATAATGATCAATTCCATAAAACTTTCACCCAGTTCGTTAAATTTATTTTTGGAATGTCCTTGTTGTTTTTGGCTTGAAAAGAAAAAGGGGATAAGAAGACCACAGCCTTATCCTTATGCTTTAAACGCAGCCGTGGACATACTTTTAAAACAAGAATTTGACGTTTACAGAAAACAGGGGAGCCCTCATCCTTTATTATTAGAAAAAAAATTAAATGCCAAACTTTTCGCCAACCAGACGCTTTTAAATAAATGGCGGAATAATTTTGAAGGAATCAGGCACTTAGATAAAGAAACCGGCGTCACTCTTTTTGGGGCGGTAGACGATGTCTTAGAGTTTCCCGACGGCAAATTAGCGCCGCTTGACTATAAATCAACCGGCAGCGCAGTTCCGACCGTATACGATCGTTTTCAGTTGCAAATGGATGTATATACTTATCTTTTGGAAAAAAACGGATACCAAACTACTAAAAAAGGTTACTTAGCTTTTTATGTTGTAGATAAAACAAATGGTTTTGACGCTCGCTTGCCGTTTAAAAAAGAATTACAAGAAATAGAGACTGACCCCTTAAGTGTTGTTGAAACTTTTAAAAATGCCATTGCTGTTTTGAAAAGAGAAACTCCGCCACCCCACAGTGCAGACTGCGAGCATGGCCAATGGTTAAGCAAAGCCGGTAAATTTTAAGATTTACAAAACAAACAAAGAGCTGATTAAAAATAGCTCTTTTTGTTTTTTTTGTATGTTTTTAATGTTCAATAAAGAGAGATGGGGGAGGTAAGGAAATTTTCCTTTGATTTGAGGTGCGTGAGGAGAATGATGGTTAAGCAACCATTAATTAAAAAAAGAGGAGTAAATTTCCTACCTCCTTTTGCCTCCACGATTATTTTATACTAATTAATTTAATTGTCAATAGCTTTCTCTCAAAACAACAGTTTAAGATATCTAATATTGTGCGACACTTTAAATATTCTTTATTTTTATATTGACAAAAATTATTTAATCGTACATAATCATTTTTAGAGGAGGTATGTAAATAAGACAAGTAAACATAGAAAAGATTGATTTATAAACGCACCCTGGATCATTAAAAAAAACAAAAAAATAAAAAACAAAAAAGGGACCGAGTAGAGATAAAACTCTCCGGTCCCGTTACTTTTTTTCTTATCATTCTTTTAAATTTTTTCCGCTGTGGAATTGATGATGAATATCTCTTAGACGCTTGTTTGTGACGTGAGTATATATTTGAGTGGTAACAATATTTTTGTGGCCTAAAAATTCTTGAATACTTCTTAGGTCAACGCCTTGAGTTAATAAATCCGTGGCATAAGAATGACGCAAGGTATGAGGAGTAGTAAAAATTGGTACTCCGGCCAACATCGCATATTTTTTAACAATTCTTTCAATAGAGCGCGGGGTTAGGCGAGAGTCAGTATCTTTTTTAGATCTGTAATGGATAAACAGGGCCTTATCTTTATCGTTTCTAGTTTCCAAATATTTTTTTAACCAAGACAAAGCTCTTTCTGAAAAATAAACCGTCCGCGGTTGATTTCCTTTGCCGATAATCCCAAGTTCTAATTCTTTTTTATCTTTCAAGTTAGCAAATTGTTCTTTGTTTAAAAAGACGAGCTCAGCTATTCTTAGGCCGGTTGAGAAAAAGGCCTCCAAAATAGCCCGGTCCCTTAATCCGATTTCGTCTTTAGTGTTCGGAGATAATAAAAGCTTCTCAACTTGATCTAAATTAAGGAATTTTACTGTTTTTTCGCTTTTAGCATCCTTTGGCAGGGCTATTTTATCCGATGCGATACAAACCACGTCTTTGGCACTAAAATAGCTTAAAAGTGCCCTTAAAGCGATTAAATAGTAGTTCTGGGTAATCTTCTTTAAAACCTGGCCTTTTTTGTCCTGAAAACGGGATAAAAATAGGCGATAATCCCAAATATTTTCACTAGTTAATTCGTGGGGTTTAAGGTCTTCTTTTTTGGTCTTTCTTAACCAAAAAATGAACTTCTCAAGGTATCTCTTATAATTCTTTTGAGTGTTATTGGAAAGGCCTTTTTCAACTTCGCAATAATCTAAAAAATCGGGGATAGATTTTATAATACTTTTATTGAATTTATTCATGAAAGTGTTTAAAGGTTCTGCCGAAGGCAGGTTCTTATAATACTTTTATTGGATTTATTCATAATAATTTTATTTTTAAAATTTTTTTATATTATTCTGTAATTTAGCTCTCTTGGGGTTAGGCTCCTAAACAACAGGTTTTTAAGGGGTCTTTCAAGAGGGCTTATGTTTGTTCTTAGAAGGGTCGCTTAACCTACATTGTACGACCCTTTCTATATATAGAATAATGCCGGTAAAGACTGGCGTCAAGTGGAAAATCACTACTTCCCTAAGGGTTCGTGTAGTAAAAAAAGAAGAGGAATGGTTACCTCATGTTTTTTCATCTAGTAATGGTTTTAGTAACCATCGCCAAAATTTATAATCTTGCAATGGTTTTAGCAACCATCGCCAAAAATTTATTTCTGTCATTTTAATTGTCCTCCTTCACTGGGATTTCCCAGCATAGCCAATTAATGGTATCCATTATTGGCAATTATATTATACCATGCTAATTTCTTATTTGTCAAGAAACCACTATTCGCCTACCTCGGTGATTTTGTATCCTTAATTAAACGTCGCACAATATTAGATATAAAAAAACCGGTGCAAAAAAGGTTGCACCGTGACTTTATTTTAAAGAGAGCGTGTTACGTTCACATATGCCAGAGCGTTATCGTATAATCCTTGAGGTAAGATAGAACCTCCGCGCATAAGTGGCGGACCGTAACTAACTGGTAAAAGAAAGGCAATAATTTCGGTTGCTTGAGAATCTTGTCCACCGGTTGTGATATCGCAAATCCAGTTTCCATTGGGTAAGATAATGGTTAAAGGATTATCCCAAAAGGGTTTAGTCCACCATCCGTTACCTACTTTTATATAAACCGCTACTCGATAATCAGATGAACTAACATGAGAAACATCGCCCTTGAGGTCCTCGTAACTGCCGTAAGGAGGTACATGTGTAAATTTAATTGTAGGATTTCCTGGTCCGTCAATAATCTTTGTCCCCCAGTTATTAAGAGTACTTTCGCCATTAAATACTCTTTCCATTCCTGGTTTTAAATAACCATTTTTGTCCCAAACTCCCCAATGAGCGCCTTTAGGACCTTCGTAGTTTACTTTCCAAGGTTCATCAAAAGCCTCAAAGTAGAAATAGGATACATTTTCGGTATTAGCCCAGGAAATAAAGTTCAGGAAAAAGAAATTGGCGTTTTCTGGTGAAGGAACGGCATCGCCCATTGTATCGCCACTGCTTGGCCAGCCGGTTTCAGCAATCATAACCTTTTTGTTTCCTGCTGCCGCTAATAATTGTTGATATCTGAGATTAATATTATAAACTGCGTAGTCTATACTTATTCTTTCCCAATAAGGATAGCAATTCGCTAGAATTATATCGCTGGCATTCATTATTTCCGGATGTTCTAAAAATTCGCCGTAGACATCAGATGCAACAACGGGAATCCCAGAAGTATTTTCCTTAACCCTATTTATATACCCAATTACTTGACTACTGTTAAGTTCACCTCGGAGCATAACTTCGTTGCCGACAATTAACATATCGGCTTCGCCATCGTTAGCTATAGTTATCAGATTAGCAACCTGCCTTTCATTTGCCGCTAAATCCTTACTTAACCAAGCTCCAATTGCCACCGAAAGGCCGTTTTCGTGAGCGATACGTCCGACGTTTTCTAAACCTCGTTCGGTACCATAGGTTCTGATCCAGGTAGTGTACTTTTTAATAACTTTTATTAACTCTCTTATTTGTTCCTCGCTTATTATTGTTCCATAATTAGGATTTTGCCCTGATTTTGTATAAGGACCAAAGTCTAGTCCATATACTTTATAGGGTGGAGCAAATCGAGCAGTTATTTCTTTGTCAGAATCTATAGTAATAGTAGTTGAGTTTTGATTTCCGTCGGCATCGCCGCTCCAGTAATCAAATTGCCAGTTAGTACTAAGAATAGCCGCAATACTTACCTGAGTTCCTTTAAGATAAGTGTGGTTACCGGGAGCAGGATTAGTTGTCCCATCGCCGCTAACCTTAATCGCTAATTCGTAGTAAACAGGCTTTTCTACAAACCAAGCTTTCACTGTTTTATTAGAGCTCATGGGAATTGTCACAGGATTTTGAGTTCCTGCAGTATCACCTGACCAGTGATCAAACTTGTAACCAGCACTAGCTGTGGCAGTTATTATTACTGAGCTATCTTTTAAATAGCTGTGAGTACCAGAAGCTGGATTGGTTGTCCCCTGACCATCAATAGTTATGGTTAGAGTGTAATACGGTGGTGGCGGTGTCCTTTTTTTATAAAAGTTAGCTGTCACTGTCTTATTGGAAGTCATTGTAATGTTGATAGGGTTCTGGAATTTATGAATATCATCGCTCCAATAATCAAATTCCCAACCCGGAGAAGGATCCGCTGTTAGATTTACTTTAGTTCCTTTAAGATAGCTATGAGCACCGGTAGTTGGATTAGTAGTCCCCTGTCCCACAACCTTTATAATTAAGTTGTAGTAAGTAGGCGTTATCGGTGGTTGAGGATTATTTTCATCATTTTCTTTTGGTTCATTTCCTATTCCTAGACAACCGGACATATTTGCGGTTAGCATCACTAGCGCAATTAACATGCCTATCAAAAATTTCTTTCTTTTCTCTATTTTTTCTTTCATTTTTTCACTTCCTTCTCTTTTAACAGATGTTTAGTTGTTAAAGAGCATTTTTATTATAAATAGTTTGTATAATTTTGTCAATGAAAATAAAAAAAGGAGATTCGTCTCCTTTTATATTTTCTTTTAAGAAATATCCTGCATGATCGCTGGCGACAAATATTATCATTTCATTCCTCCTTAGGATACGGGAGGTGTTATTTTAACAGAGTTATTTTCCGAATCATAAATAAAATTCATTGATCCTTCACATCTCGGGCATTTTAGTATCATGCAGTATGCTTCATAATATTTTTTATTTTCTACCGAAGAAATGTCGCCTTCGCTGACAAATTTTACTGTCCCCTTTTTACATATTCTGCAAGACAAACCGTACTTTTTGATTAAATTTATCATTTCATCAATTCTTACTGTTGTTTTTCCAACTTTTATGTATTTTTTTAGTTCAATCATTCTATCATCTCCTTCATTATTTAATTTTTAAAATTCACCCCTCTTTTATTTTTAAAGACAAACTACTAATTTGTCAATATCAAATAAAAAACCAGCAATTCAATTTGCTGGATAATTAAAGTATTGAACCTCTTGTGATTCCTAGTTCTTTAGAAAATCTTTCAAAAAACGACATGATTCTTTTCAACTGCATTTTTATTAATTGTTCGTTTTTATTTTTTATCTCTGAGTAGATTGTTATGTATTCATCATTATTTAGTTTTCCCAATTTTAGTTCTATCTCCGGCTTAAACTTACGCGTTTCTTCGATTTTGCTTGAATTAATAAGTTTTATTATTTCTTCCAAGGATGCTGTTTCGTAAAATTTTATTCTATTCAGGCTAAGCACAGTAAATTCCAGTGTTTGCTTGAGGCTCCTTTCAAGTAAAGGATAATTCGATTTTTTAAGCATCTTGTTTCTTGTCAATTCTTTTTTAGAAACGAAAATAACGCCGAAATTTGATTGGGATTTAAAATATACGTATTTTTCTTTGATAATTTCTACTCTTTCGTTGCCAAGATAAAGGTTTTTTATTTTTCCTATTGTATAAATTTTGTTTCCGGAAAATCTATTTACAAAGAACATTTTTTGCCTCCATAATATCCTATACTATATAATATAAAATTATTTTTCAACTATTTTTTCTTTTCTATAAATTTATCAATAAAACCTTCTTCAAATTTTTTTCTATTTTTTTGTTTTATATCATTCATGATCTTGCTTGTATGTAATTCTCTTTCGTATTCAAATTTTCTTCTTTCCGGCTCTTTTGTTCCTTTTTCAATAAGACTTCCCCACTTACTACCAACACCACCCCAGATATTTTTTTCTATTTCTTGAACTCTTTTATCTTCCGATAAATTTGGATAAAGCTTATAAGATTCTTTTTTAAATTCCGGCTGATTGCGAAGCCATGACCTGAATTCTTGTCTGCTCATCGATGATTTATTGCCAAATGCTGATTGTATTACTGGCGTCTCTTTTAGCTTGGCTTTTGATGCCGGTGGTGACCTTCCGAATATTTTCTGAACCGCACTCCTGTCATTTTTGTTTGGCATAGAAGGTTTGCTTGATGATCTTTCTTGTCTTCCCATAGAAGAACTTCCCTGATGAAATATTGGCATATTTATATAATTTTATTTTTATTAAAAAACCATTATCGCTAAAAGTACAACAAATATGGTTATAAAAAAAAGAATTACCAGTTGTTTGAAAGCGGAATACTTTAATTGCTCAAAGTTTATCTTGTGGTATTTTACCGAAGCCACAACATATAAGGCTCCGGAAACTCCGCCCAAAATCAAGCCCATTAAGAAAAAGATGGCTAATATATTATTTTGATTCATGTTATTATGTTTATTTATTATTATATTATACCAGAAAAATAAGGATTTGCCTGTAGTAGAACCTTGTTTCCTCGCTGTGCTCGGAAATAAGAACCTGCATTCGACAGAACCTTGTTTCTTCACTTAGTTCAGAAATAAAAAAAAGAGCCTAACAAAATGCGATTTTGTGGCTCATGTTTTATTTCTTCTGGGACATAGTTCAATTCCTTTAGTGTTTCAGCAAAGTTTAATGCGCTTTCTTGTAATTCCTCTAGAGAAAAATTTTTACCTTGCATGTTTGGTATCAATGCTGCGGGTGAATTTAATATTGTCCAAAAAATTCTATTTTTTTCTTCCTTGGATTGCTCAACTGTTTTATTATATAAATTAACTATTATTTTCACCCTATCCAAATCTTTTATCGCAACACATATCCACGGAAAATTATTTCCCCAACCAGTATAACCTTGGCAAGACCAAACTGTTTCTATCCCCAATCTTCTTAATTCTATAACCAGAGATTTGACCTTCGGTTTTAAAGACTTTATTATATTTCTTTCCGTTCGTTCTGTTTCTTCTTTAATCATAATTTTACCTCATATTTAAAAATCTAATGTGCTATTAATATTATGCAATAAAATTTAGTATTTTGTCAATTTAAAATAAAAAAGCTGAAGTTTTTCTTCAGCCATAATTTTTTATATAGAGCGGCTAGGTAGTGGTTGAGGTTGGTTAAGGAATTGAGCAGATAATCGGTTGTCTGCTTTTTTAATCAGTTCTTCCAGTTCTGTGTTGCAAATATTTTCGTCTTTGCCCCTCATTCTTTGTACTGTTCTACAATATACCGTGGTTAGACCCTTATCTTTACCAGCTTCTTCCTTGAAGCAATCCATTCCACCGCAGGTGAGATTGTTCCTTCTTGATCTTTCTTCCTGAATCCATTGAGGAATTATTTCTTTCGTTATAACGTGCCCTTTAAACTTTTCTCTGACTAAACGAAGCAGTTCGTTGTAATCCTTTTGTCCATTAAGATTAAATAGTCCCCAAATATAATTCCTCATTGCTGTCGTTTCTTCTTCTGGCTTTTCGGATGATCTTTTTAAACTTGGACTTAGGGGTTTTTCTTTTTTGCCTTGAAAAATGGTTTTTGTCTTTTCGGGCAATTTTTGATTGTTTTCTTTATTTTCTACAGATTTCTTTATTTCGTCTATAATTTCATCGGCTATCTTTTTTATTCCTGCTTCAGGGAGATATTCTTTGAAAGCGTGTTCTGATTTATTGAGTAAATTAGAAATTTCTGTTTTTGTTTTCGGCAAATCTTCAAATCCTAAATCCTTTATCACCAGTTCTTTGTTCTCTTCTATCCAAATTGCTAATCTAGCATAGGAGACAAATCCGTAGAAGTGCTTAATGGTAAAAAGTTTAAATATTAAAATTAAGGGATATTTTTCGTTTTGACGAGCGTTGAAAGTTCCCATTTTTTCAAACATTTTTTTTACCATTAATTCAAAAGAGTTCTGACGCTTATTTATCATAGAAATTATTAATTCTGCCCTAGATGTCGGCGCAATAATTGATTTTTTTTCTTCGGATTTTTTTTCTTCCAGTTCTTTCTTCTCTGTCGGTAAAGACTCTTCTGCTATGTTAAATTTTTGTTCTTTCTTTTTTTCAGGCAATTTTTGATTGTTTTCTTTATTTTCTACAGATTTCTTTATTTCGTCTATAATTTCATCGGCTATCTTTTTTATCTCTCCCTCGGCAAGATGTTTTTCAATAGTGCCTCGCGAGCCATAGAATGCGCTGGAAATTCCTTCTCTTGTTTTCGGTAAATTATCGATTTCTAAACTTTTTATCACTAGTTTTTCGTTTCCTATTATCCAATCTGCTAATACGGTAAAGCTACGGAAATCGCAGATTTCCATAATAGTGAAAATCTTAATCTTTGAAATAAGCGTATATTTTTTCTTTTTCTCATGAACATTTCTATAGCGTCCCATTTTTTCTAGTATTTTCTTTTCCAGTTGTTTAAACTGATCTTGATGTTCGTTTATCTTGGAAATTACCAACTCGGTACTTGCTTTTGCCAATACAATGCGTTTTTTTTCTTCCCTTTCTCTTTGTTCATTTGTTTTTTCTGGAATATTATTCTCTTTTATTATTGTTTCAGTTTCCGGCATTACTGCGAGTGGGTCTTTTTTTAGTTCTGGTGGCGGTTCTTCTGTTAGTCCCGGCTCGGCTTTCGTTATGTTCGAAAATTCCTTTCTTATTTCTTCTTCTATTTTTTTTATTTCTTTGCTGTGTAAATTTTCGAACAGCTCCCTAAGGTCTATTCCCCTTAATTCAAAGATTCTTCCAATCGAAGATGAAGATAATATTTTCTGAAATTCCAGGAAGTCTGTTCCTTTTCTTTCGTCTTCCATTTCTTTCCAGGCCTCAATTATTTTTTCTACATCAAAACTAATCATGTCTTTCTCCATTTTTCCACCTTCCTTAAATTAATTTTTAAATGTTCTTTTTTGAATATTTTATCTTATCAATAAGAGCTTTAATGTCAACTATTGTTTCTTTAGTTTTTCAGCTTTTATTTTAAATATTTTTTGCCTTTTAGCTTATCCGGTAGAAGGTCTTCCGTAGTGTATCTTTCATATCCTTTTCCATAATTCAATTCTTTCATAAGTTTCGTGGGCGCGTTGCGTAAATTTAAAGGAATTGGCAGGTTTCCATATTGTTTTACATCTTCCATTGCCGCCATATAAGCATCATAAGCTGTTCTATTTTTCTTGCATCTGCACAAATAAACTACTCCGTGAGCCAGGTTAATGCCGCATTCGGGCAGCCCAATACTTTGCACCGCCCTAAATACATCATTTGCCACTACCAAAGCCGTTGGCTGGGCCATCCCAATGTCTTCAGAGGCGAAAATAACCATCCTTCTGGCTATAAACTTGGGGTCTTCCCCGCTATCAATCATTCTGGCCAGATAATAAAGCGCGGCATCGGGCTGGGAAGCTCTCATGCATTTAATAAAAGCTGAAATGGTATTGTAGTGTTCGTCTCCTTGCTTGTCATATCTTAAATATTTTGATTGAAGAGTGCTTTTTAAATTTTCCACCGTAATTTTACCATAGAGCTTTGATGTGTTTTCCAGCATGGTGATAGCTTGTCTGGCGTCACCATTTGCCATTCTAACCAGCCAGTCTTTCGCATCTTTTTGCATTTTAAATTCGGTTCGTTCAATAATTGACAGCATTTCTTTTTCCGAGAGTTCGTTTAAAACAAAAACCCGGCAACGCGAAAGCAAAGGTGCAATTACTTCAAAGCTTGGATTTTCCGTAGTGGCGCCAATAAGAGTTATCTCCCCTCTTTCCACAAAAGGAAGCAGAAAATCTTGCTGAGCTTTATTGAAACGGTGGATTTCATCTAAAAACAAAATTTTGGGTTCTGTCCCTATATCTTCTGTTATTATATTTCTGATATCTGCTTTTCCCGCTGAAACAGCAGATAATTCATAAAATCGGGCATTCAAACTATTGGCATATATTTTAGCTAAAGTAGTTTTTCCGGTTCCCGGCGGTCCCCAAAAAATAAAAGAAAACAGGTGTTTCTGTTTTATGGCAACATTCAAAGGTTTTCCCTCCCCTACCAGATGTTCTTGTCCGGCAAATTCTTTTAAATTTTTTGGTCTTATCTTTGAAGCTAAAGGTTCCATGATTTTATTCTACTGTTTTCAAAAAATATAACAATTCCTAGTTGAATCATAATTATTATATAAAAAAACAGACACAAAAATAAGTGTCTGATAAGCAAAAGAACTAATAATTGCTTTTGCATTGATTCGTAGGCATTCGTTGCATTGCTTTATGTATATTAATGGCGATCGCGGCATCTAAAGTACCGAGAATTGCTAGAATAAAGGGTACTGGCCAAAGAATCGAGTAGATATAAAATTGTTTAAGTGTAAACACTTTCTCTCCTGATTTGTCTATTTCTCTTATAAACATTGAAGCAATTGCAATGCCCACGAGATTAACTGTTGCGATTACTAATAAAAAAACCGTCTAAGTCGCTCTCATGGTAGAAACGGTTTATTTTAGTTTGACAAATTATAAATTAGTATGGTATAATATAAATGCAAGGAAATAAAAATTATTTCTCTTGTTTACTAAGTAATCTTAGTAAAAAATTGAATAGGAGAATGATAATGATGAAGAAAGAAAAAAAATTGGAAGAAAAAAAGCCGAGATAATATACAACCGAAGAGGTTCGCGAAATATTTATAAAAAAGGCTCGTTCAATTGCAAAGTCTTGGGCGGATTCTAAGGGGAAGTTATCTGTGTTAGAAAGAACAAATGGTGCCATTTTTTCTCTTCTTGCGATAATAGACGGAGAAGGTACCGAATTACCAGGCTTTATCTTGGCTCCCAATCCTCATCCAAAAGATAAAAATTTTTATAAGAAGGAAGGGAAAAACTGGTTTCCTGAAAATTTCAAATCAAACGTTAAGTCCGACATAGGCGTTGAAACAGAGTTAGACGAAATGCTTCATCATGGCTGATTGGAAGTTAGAGATAAAATAAATCTATATAAATTTAAAGGGTTAAGTTTCGAAACTTGCCCTCTTTCTTTTTTTATCGTCAATCAGACGGTTTTTTGTTGGAGGAAAATTTACGTCTCATAATCTATGTTGTAGGAATACAAAAAGCCCATCACTGGGCAGTTTTTATTTACCTTGAACTTTTTTAAAAATAGGCTTATTTTAAAAGAATATGTATCCGCCTCATTTATTATATTTGAAAGAAAAAGGAACTATCTGGTTTAATCCATGTTGGGGATTGAACGGATTTTGGAATGAATATCGAAAACTTAAAGAAAGACTAAATAAGCCTCATGACTATGTTTGGAACCACAGGGATTTAAAAAGAGCCAAGGAAATATATGCAACATCAATTGTTGCAATAGCTGTGGCTAAACAAAATAAAACTAAATGGTGGATTCAAAAACCAGAAATCGACCCACCTGACGGCGTAATCGGAACCATTATTCAAAAGGACAATATCCAAGAAATGCATATCAGAGAGGTTGAGGTGGTTGAACAAGTAAAGGACGCTTTACTTGATACAATAAGGAATAAATTATCAAGAAAACAATACGAACCAAATACAATGCTCGTTTGCTATATATCTCAGGGTGGAATCTTTGATTTTAAAAAGGAATCAGAGATTATTGCAAAAGAAATAACAAGTCTAAATCATATTTTTCTAGTATTCGACGGATTAAAATTAACAGATATACCACAAAATGTTATGGGCAACGATTTTTTACGCGCCATATATAAAACCTCATTAGTGCAAATAAAACCCGTTTTTTCTTTTATCACCATAGACCCGATTGAAGACTGTAAGTTATGGAGAGACGGAAAAGACGGTAGTTTTTTTATTTTTGAAGGAATGGGAAGAGGCGGTTCTAGACCAATAACTTTGGAAAATCCCCCTAAATTATTCTAGCGGTGATATTATTTATTGATTTATAGAACACAATAAAATAAACTAATTTCAAATAAAAACTGCCCAGCAATGGGCGTTTTAATTCCCACTCCTTCCTTTAAGAGTATGAAAAATATACCAAATCGTGACAACAATAGCTATAAAAAATCCTACCCCTATTAATTGATGTTTTCCTTCTATTACCGAAAAAAGAAACTGATAATACGCTATAAAAAGTTGAACAAAAGCTATAATAAAAATTATACTAGAAAGATGATTTGTATTTTTACTGGCCTCTTTGGTTGTTTTGTTCAACTTTTTAATTTCTTCTATGAGTTGTTTTATCAAGTCATCATTCATATTTTTTAACTCTACCTCTCTTTCCTCCCTTCGACAAGTTCAATTTTCTCGGTAAATAAAAAAGCAGACATTTTATACTATTTGTCTGCGTTTTTTCTTAAAGATTTTGTTTTAAGAGATATTCTCTTACTTGTTTTTCCAGACGTCCTTCACCCTTACTAAATAATTTTATGAGTTTTATCAAAATTTGATCGTAAGATTCTCCTTTATGTCCGCATGTATTCAATGCTTCTTTAATTTTTTTAGACAAACGAATTGTAGTATATTCCTCAATAGCCTTGCGTTCTTCCAAGGCTTTCTTTACAAATATGTTTTCTAAGGATTTTTGAACTATTTTTCTAGCTTCATCGAGTGTAATGTTTTTCTTCTCCGATAATGTCTTTGCATTGGTTTCCATCATTTCAACCATCTTTTTGATTTTTGTTACATTATCATCAGTATCGTTAGTATCATTATTCATTTTTAAAGACCTCCTTTTATCTATTTTGACAATACCTTTATTTTCTTCCTTCGACAAGCTCAATTTTCTCGGTAAATAAAAAAGAGGGTACAAAAATAGTACCCCTTTAAGAAATCTTTTTCCTATAAATCCACAAATTCTTTATTCTCTCTATTCTTTTTTCTATGGGTTCATAGATTAAAAAACCGATAACAAAATAAACAAAGGCTGCTATTCCCACTAAGATAATTGCTATAACAATTCCTCCTGCCCCTGGCGAGAATGATAGTTTAATTTCTGAATCAGTTATCGTTGGTTCAACCTCAAAGTTAAACGTAGCACCAGAGTAAGACACCGAAGAAGAATAAGTTATATTGTCTTCTTTCGTTAAATAATGAAGCTCTGCCGTATGATAGGGACTGTTTTTTATTACAATTATTTCGTGTCTATTGTCGGAGAATTGTTTTTTATATTCCTCAAAAGAAATTACCACTGCCGTCCCGCTTACATGAATTTCTTCTACTGGATTTTTTTCATTGGCAAAATGATAATTATCCGGTAGCCAAATTTTTTTTGTTATCTCTCTTGGTATTGTTATAGAACATACCGCTGCGATTGTTATAACCATCAGCATGGCCCATATGGCAAAAAATATCTTATCACCTTTATTCATTTTTAAAATCCTCCTTTTTACTTCTTTCTACTCTAACTAATTGGTTTGTCAATAAAAAAAGACTCAAGATTATTTAAACCTTGAGTTTGCATTTACGAAAGAGCTTTAGTTTTATATTCTTTGATAGCTTCTAAAGCTTTTGGGACATAAGGGATCCAGGATGGATATTTCTCTAAATTTTGGCGAATCTTGTCTAAGTCTAGTTTTTTAGGGTCAGATAAGCATTCTTTGCAAATCATTATTTCCTTTATGCAAAATTTCATTGGAATTTTGGCATTAAGATCAGCCAGATTTAAATATCCCCCAGTTGCTGAATATTCTATACCATCAATTTCTTTCCACCACCAGCTGTCTCTACAATTAGGACAAGTCCCAAAACCTTTTAAGCCGCCAATCCAATTCTTTATTTTTCTTAACAACATTTTTACCTCCATTCGATTATTTAATTATTTCACATAAATTTATCTTTTGTCAAGTTAAAACTAATCCACTCCCATATTTTTTAAAATAAAAAAGGTTCAATCTTTTCTTAATGATTGAACCACAATGTACTTTAAAAACACCTCATATCAGGTTCTTTTCCCGGCCTTTCATCACATTTAGGACAATAAGGTATTTCTATAAAAAGATCTTTTTCTCCTTTTTCTCCTCGGCCCCGCCAAATTTCTGGCAAACCAGAACCAATAGGCTCAAGAGATTCTCCAACGAAAGAAAGTTTCGCGCTCGCATTGCTAAACTTAACTGCTTTAATCGTGCTTCCACAATCTTCGCATTTATAAGTTCCGTCGGGCTGTTTTACGTATTTTCTTCGTCCAGGAAATCTAAATTTTTTCTTCTCTCTTTTAAGTCTTTCGTCTTCTTTACTGTTTGTTCCCATTTCAAACCTCCTTTTTATCTATTTTCTACTCTGAACCACTGATTTGTCAATAAAAAAAAGAGGCATATTTACCTCTATGAATAAAAGAACTATCTAGAAATTATTTGTTTATCTCCTTCATCTATAGCTGCGATAATTTGAACTGATTCGCAAACTTTACAAAAAGTAACGAGACATCCATCCATTGGTTTAAAAACAAGCTTTTCTTTGCATTCCGGACATTTCATTCCCTTTTCCGTCATTGAAAACCTCCTACTAAAATATTACTTCAAGTCATCAATTTGTCAATAAAAAATGAGCTCTAAATGCAAGAGCCCTATAAAAAGAAGAACTATTCCAATGGTTAAACAAAGCCATCCGCCAATTATATAGTATGATGCTATTTTACTTTCTTTGAAAAGTACTGGTTCGTTTCTCTCGAATTTTTTTAAAATTTCCTTTTCTTTTTTTAGATATAATACAACCAAGATAATTCCTATTATTATCAGGATTAGTCCGCCTATTACTGGTAATATCGAGTTTACTTCTGCCATATTTTCCTCTCTCTTGTTTTTATTAATGTACAATAAGAAATTTTAAAACTAATTTTTTTATTTGTCAATAAAAAAGAGGTATTTAACCTCTTATGATGCTGTTTTTGATTTTTTTTCCTTTTCTACTTTTTCTTCTTTTCTTTCTTGCTGCTGCTGTTTTTTTTGTTTTCTTCTTTCCTCGTATTCCTTGTACGCCTTTCTCGCTGATTCTTCTTTTGGACAGTTGCCACTTTTGAAACACTCATCGCAACCACATTTTTCATCTGACGATATCAATTCATCTAATAATATCAATCCTGAAAGTCCGGATATTATCCTTATTTCTTTAAGTTTATTTTTTGCTTCTATCATAAAAGCGCTACCATAGAAAACTGCCAGCAGTAATTCGTTTTCTTTCAACCCTGTTTTTTGCAGTTCGGTTATGATTTCAACTCTTCCTCTATGATGCTTATAAACATCATGAACAGTCTCAGCGGCCAACTTACTGATTTCTTCGTCTCTTTTCGTGCTTAAGCCAAAAGCCTCTCCAACACTTTCTTCCCAAACGGTTTTTTTCTCCATATTTTTACCTCCAATTTTAAAAAGGGCTAACTCACCCTCCTTAGTTCATAAGGTAATATTAGAATAATTTACCAATTTGTCAATAAAAAAGAGGGTGAATTTTCACCTCTTTTGCATTAGATTAAGATTCGCAAGGCACTTCAAAAAGTTCGTTATCAAAAGAAGTCGGAAGAGGCATCAAAATTTCTAAGCCTTTACCGCAGATAGGACAAAAATCCATTTGTCTTGCAACAAATTTACCAATGAAGCTATCGTGGTAACTGGCATAGAAAAATTTCTTTTTAGTCGCGCAGAAAACAATCTTGGCTGTATTCTCATCTTTAATACACTTCTTGGGAAGTTCGAGCATAGAAAGGGACATGTGTTTTAAAGGTCCTACGCCGTAGAAAAAACCTATTATTCCATCGCTGCAAAATTCAAAAATGACTTCAATTGGCGCGCCTTTTTTAATTTTTTTAATTTTCAAATGTACTAAATGAATTTCATCTTCGTGGGTTTCATAATCCTCCTTAAGTTTAAGCAACATTCAAATACCTCCTCTATCTTTTTACTTCAAATTATTAGTTTGTCAATCGTTTTATTTATCAATCATTATATTTTCTCCGCGGTCGATTGAGACAAAATCCATTTCTTTCATTTTAAAGGGAGAAGAAACAAGCAAGAATGGAAGCTGATTGATAATTGTATTGTATTTTCTTACACTCCGATTATAAAATTCTCTCGAATATGCAATTCTATTTTCTGTATCAACAAGCGTTCTCATCAAGAATTGAAATTGTTCAGACGCCTTAAGCTCCGGATAATTTTCTATTGTCGAGACCAGAGAGGAAATAATAGGCCTTTCTCCTTTTGATGTTTCTTTAGAAAACATTATTTTTGCCCTTGATTCAGCTATGATTTGTTGAATTTCTTTTTCGTATTTTGAATATTTTTTTATAACTTCCACTAGGCCAGGTATTAAATCTGCTCTTCTTTTTAAATCTATTTCAATATTGCTTAAAGCGTTAAAAGTCCTGTTTTGAAGAGTGATAATTCTGTTATATAAAGAAAAAATTACGCTTCCTAAAATAGCAAAGTTGCCGATAGAAAGAAGGGTTAAAAAATTTACAGAACTTAACCGAAGAAGATAGTTTAACGGAATCATAAAAAAAGTATATCCAATCGCCACTAAAACATGGGAAATGTAAACAAGGCCTCCTCCTTTATAAAATTCTCCGACGTATTGGTCACGATTCTTTCTGCTTATTATGAGAGGATATTTTTCGTTTTCGTGTAAAACCAATTGTTCGTTATCTTTTAGCACCATTCCGCATGCAAAAATTTTTGTGTCGGGACGCAATACGAATTCACTTCTTCTGTATTTTTCATAAGACATTGTAAAAATTCCGGCATTCTCCGTCCAAGCGGAACGTCTTAATAATGCTTCGCAATCGACTTCGCTGTTTTTCGGATATAGCCCGTTCTCATTTTGAAGAGGAATTTTATATGGCGAAAAATCCCAATCAATATCCGCAAGGTCTATTTTTAATTTTCCTCTGCTATCTTTAATATAAAACGGGACAGAAAGAGCTATGTTTTCAATAATTACCCACCTGCCACTTTTACCGCTACGGATATATTTTTCTTTGATGCTATGAAAATATACGCAAGGCGTATTTGTATAAAGCGAATTGAGGAGTTTGCTGTTTTCACCTTCTACTATTCCTTCGCCAACAAACGGGACGCCATCCACCGCTTCGTCTGTTTCCCTTAAGGGTTCACTGTCTATATCAAAAATAATACCCTCCGTTTTAAGATATTTTATCGTAGAATAAATAGTCCATATGATAATTAACAAACCGCAAATTAAAAATTTCATTGCCATCACAGGCAATGAAAAACACTCATTGCAATCTTCTCCGGTGAGAAAAATAACTATAAAACAGATAATCGCCAATCCCGCAATCGTTGAAGTTAATGTTATTCGTTTCATTTTTTACCCTTTGTTTTAATTAGAATATTGATAAAAAATTTTTGTTCCGTTCCAGCCGGGGTTATCGGCCTTAAAAACCCCTTTTCCCCCGCCTGGAGTCGGGACAGTAATGGTTAAGGTTACCGGCTCTTCCGGGCTTTCAAGATTCGCATATAAAGCGCATTTTCTTCCGTCAGAACTTACGATATAGATATATTTTGACTCTGTGTCATTTCCTGTTTTGGGATCTTTGGGTACTTGGCTTAAAAATTGAGGATATTTTACAAGCAGTTCATTGGCAAGATTAATTAGATCATATTCACCAGCTCCTCCATTTGGCATATAACAAGACATTGTTAAAAATTTTCCTATTTGAGAAACCTCCGCCTTTCTTTTTGCGTCTTTAGCTTTAGTCCTAATACCAGAAAAAGAAACCAATAAAATTGATGAAATAATTCCAATTATCGAAAGAACGATTAATATTTCGACGAGAGTAAATGCGTAATTTTTTAAATTTTTCATTATTTCATTATACCAAGTCAATTTAAAAATAAAAAAAGAGGAAGACGAAAAACAATATCGCTCCTCTTATTGGATTATTCTTATTATAAAGATCAAATAAGAGTTTACTAAATCTAATCGTTGTCGTTTTAGTCGTTTACGCCGTCTAAAAAGATACCAAAACATATAATCAATCTCCTCTTCTATTTATTTTAATCCTATTTTTAAAATAAAAAAAGGATACGGAAAGTATCCTCTCTATTTAGAATTCTAAAGATATTGCGGTGGCTTCCGGATAATCTTCATGACTTGAATCTTTGTTCTTTTCTGCAATTTTGCGGGTAGTTTCAAGAATTAAATCTAGTCCCCCTTTTTGATAAAGATCAATTATTCTTTTTGACATAACTATTGGGTTGCGCGTCCACTCAAATGGAACAAGTCCGTCAGAAAAAATAATCAAAAGCTTTATTGTTTCTATGGGTATTGTAAACTCCTGAAGAAAATCTTTAAACCATGGTTGACCATTGATAATCGAAAAGCCCTTAATGGCATTTATGTTTTTGCGTCGGTCTTCAATGAGATGCGGCCGGAATTCTTCCCACATTTTTTGCCGATTTCCTTTGTGTTTTATCATCAACTCTGCAATCATGAAAGTTTGCCTTTCTTCATAGTCAAAAATTAAATTTGGGGTTCCTCCAATGGTTCCATCTTTCATTTGCCACACTGCGAGAGTGTCGCCTCCTTGGACAATTTCGATTTTTTGATCATCTACGCTGGCTATGGCAAAAGTGGCAGATGGAAGAAACTCCGACATATGAAGAGATAAACCGTTTTCCTGACTTAACCGGCGGATTATGTCGTTTGCGCGATCAAGGACTCTTTTTAATGGTTCTTTCGTCAAAACATCATTAAAAGCATAAGAGATAGCCCAAGACGCTAATTGACCGCCTGTTTTTTCATTGAATAATTTCGGTCCTTCGTCAGGAGTATAAACTCCACTTATTCCATCGCTTACTCCAAAATATTTAGGAGGATTGAAAACAATTCCATCTTCCGATACTTTTGCACTTCCTTGATCACCTAGAGCTTTTATTTGTATCTTTATTTTTTCTATCTTCTCACTTCCTATTCAATTTTTAATATTCAAACTATAACATAATAATTTATCTTTTGTCAATAAAAAATCCCCTCACCTTCTTTGTGTTAGATGAGGGTTAATTATTTTCGCTTACTTTTTTTGGTACTTTTATTTCCCTTAACGGATTCGCTGGAGTTATTACTTTTACGGCGCGACCTCTGTATTTAAAATATTTTTTGCATTGATTACAATATAATTTATTGTTCAAATGAATCAGTACTTGATTATGTTTTTCGCAAATAAGAGAATCCGTTTCTATTATTTCTTCACTTTCCCTTTCTTTTGGTTTTTCTTTCATTTTTTATTATTCACCTCCCACAGATCATTTTTAATTTTTAAAAAGTTCTGCTTCTTTTATTAAACATTTTTCAAAAGCCTTGTCAACCTCCCCAGCCAACCTTACTTTAAAGAAAAAAGCACTTATTTGCATAAGTGCTTGTAGAGATTTATTCTTATTTGTTTCGGAATTTCCGCTATTTGAACGAGAGGGTTATTATTATTCCCATCTATTCTTAGTAGGTGCTTTTCGCAACTGCAAACATAGTTTCCCTTTTCCGTCGGCAAAGGCTTGCAACAAGAAGGTATCTTTTCTAACACTTCTTCAAGGTTGGCCTTTTTACCGTTATGACGTAAGTCATAGTAGTCACAAGTAAGTTTAAGCCGTGGTATCTCTATTTGTCGTATAATTATCTTTGCCGATTTTCCATCTTGATTGCACCTGAACGAAATACGCTCGTCTAGTTTTTTAAAACCTTTAATTTCTTCCATGTCTTTCGTTTCCTCCATTTTCCCATATTATTTTAAAATGAGCTATTAAAACAGTATAACAATAAAAATAAAAAAAGGAAATAAAATTCTTTATTTTATTAAGTTTCCGTCCCTGTCTATTTCTCCCTTGAATATTCTGGTGCTGGAAATCGGTTTCTTGTCTTTAGCCAAAATAAAATCTATTTCAATGATTTCAATTGGTTCTTTGTTTATTTTTCGGCGCTCTTTATTAATTAAAACCGCCGCTTGATTGGTTTCCGGCGAAACTATTATATAATCAAAGTTTTCCGTTAAGGTGGGCCCAAACATATCTTCTATTTTTCCTATCCTGTAATAATTTTTAAAATTTTTTGAGATAAATCTTTTCAGTTCTTTTTTTCTACGTTCAAAATCCTGAACCTGTCTTTTTTTTGTTCGTAGCGCCATTTCGTTTGAAGTAAGCCCGATAAAAACTTCACCCAAACCGAAAGCTCTGCTCAGAAATGCTTCGTGTCCTTTATGTAAAATATCAAAAGTTCCGCCAATAACCACTTTTTTATTTATTTTTTTCATATATTTTATTCTATCAGATTAATTAAATAAAAAAATGGGACAGATTAAATCCCATTTAATTTAAGGTTGTGGCCTATAAACCAATTGATGTCTTCGTTGAGTACTTTTTTCCCCAAAGAATAAGGGGCTTTTTCATGCACCATGTTGGTAAAGCTTTCTTTGCAAAAACGACATTTTTTAAGATGTTTTGAAACTTGAACCATTTGTTCTGTTGTCAGTTTTGCGCCGTAATAGCCCTCAATCATTTTTTTTATTGATTCACAATCCATTATTTTTAACCTCCTTTTTTAATTATTTAAAAGTTTTAAAAGTTCTTCTTTCAGATTTCCGAACCCGGCTTTATCAAAATTTTAATTATTTATTTAATTTAAAAAAAATTGACACTATTGTCAAATTTAAAAATTTCATCATGGCCGGGATAAATCATCATTTTGGGTTTTATGATTTTCGATAGCCTTTTTAAAGATTCTTCCAATTCAATCTGAGAACCGCCCTCAAAATCAGTCCGGCCGTAACCTTCTTTGAATAAAGTGTCGCCGGTTAAGATAAAACCTTGGCCCAACAAACAAATACTTCCTTGGCTGTGGCCTGGAGTATGAATAACTCTTAAAACTTCGTTCCCTATTTTAATTTCGTCATTTTCTTTTAAAAAAACATCTGCTTTAAAATCCAAAAAACCTCTTTCCTTTCCATGGATTAAAATTTTAACAAAATTGAACTCTTTTTTTATGTCTTTATTGGCCAAAGTGTGGTCGGGATGATAATGGGTATTGATGATAAACTTAGGTTTAGCTTCCATTGATCTGATTTCTTTTATAATTTTAAAGGGTTCAGCTCCCGGATCTATAATTGCGATTTCTTTTTTTGAAATTAAAAAATAACAATTTGTTTCCAAGGGTCCCACTTTTAAACATTTAATTTGCATGTTTAAATTGCATTAAAAATCGCCAAAAGAAATCGGCGATTTTTAATTAATTTAATTTATTTGTTTTCCCAGTACTCGTCAGCATCTTCTTCCAGCTGGCTAAGGCGAATATAATAGTCCGGAAACTCGTTTAAATGAGCCAGGGCTATCTTTCCCGTTATTAAAGGATCGTCATTCGTTACATTGGTACGCGGATCCTTTAAGCCGTGTTCTAATTCCACGTCCATGCCTCTTCTGAATTGCTCTATGTCAAATTTATTCCATTTTATTCCCAGGGTTTCACCTATTTTTTTTGCCTCTTCCGTTGAAAAATTATTTTTCGCCATAATATTTTTTATTATAACTTATTTTAATAAATCAAACTTATAGTTTATTTCGATGAATCAAGGCTATGCCTTATTTCATCGAATCAAACCTCTGGTTTATTTTAGTAATTCATTGAATTTTTCTATATAGGACTTGGTACTCGTGGGAATATCTTTTCTTATTTCTTCTTTTTCTTTTTCAAGTTCCCTTTCAATTATGGGTTTTTCTTTTTCAATGGTGTTTCCCAATAAAGCCCTGATTTTGTCTAACAATAAATTAATTTTTGGTTTTAAAAAAGAATACCAAAAATTATGCAACTTTTCGCCAAAGAAATTGTTCCAAAAATTTTTGACCCAGCCCCACATTTTTTGCCAAATCGGTAAAATTTCATTTTTCCACATTCCTTTTATGATGGCGGGTATTTTTTCTATTATCACTTTTATTGCTTTTTCAAAAAAGCCCTTCGATTCCTCTATTGTTTTTGGTTGAGTTAATTCAGCCTTTACTCCGTTCGAAATTAAAAACGGAAAAACAGAAATAATTATTAAAAAAAATAGAAAAAATCCGACTTGTTTTTTTTGCATATCAATTAAATAATTTTTTTGCTTGAGCCAATCTTTTCAGCACCGTTTTTTTGCCGAGAATTTCGGCAATTTCAAAAGGTCCCGCCGAAGCTCGCTTCCCGCTTAAAGCGGCCCTCAAGGGCCAAAGCATTCTTCCCCTGTCTTTCTGTTCTTGGGCCAAAGGCATTATTTTAGCTTCCAAATCTAATTTTAAAAACTTGTTTTCTTCAATTTCCAAAAATATTATTTCTAACCTGGAAATCATTTCTTTAAGTTCTTGGTCGGTCATTGTCTTCCATTGTAATAGGCTTTTTTCAATTTTTACCTCTTTAAAGAAAAAATCGGTAAATTCAACGATTTCCGACAATTTTTTTAATCTTTCCTGATAAATAACCATTATTTTTTTTAACCAATCAAAACTTATTATTTCTTTTGTTTCTTTAATCCTGAATTTATTGGCTTCAAAAAGTTTTAATCCGTTAGAGTGGTTTAATTCATTTGTTTTGCCGAAATTATTTTCAATTTCTTCAATCAAGCCGGCTTCAATCAAATAAGGAAGACAAAGTTCCGTTATTTTTTCAGCTGTTTTTTGGCGAAGATAAAATCCATTCAGCCATTCCAATCTTTGAAGGTTAAAAATAGCTCCTCCTTTTTGACATCCTTCCAAAGAAAAATCTTTAATTAAAGCCGGCAAAGAATAAACTTCTCTGTCTGTTCCCGGATTCCAGCCCAAAAAAGCGATGGCATTTATTAAAGCTTCTGGTAAATAGCCCTCTTTTCGATATTCACCCACCGACACTGCTCCGTGTCTTTTGCTCAGCTTGCTGCGGTCGGGTCCTAAAACCAAAGCCAAATGGGCATATTGAGGAGATGGAAATCCCAAGGTTTCCTGCAAAGCGATTTGTTTTGGAGTATTGGATATATGGTCTTCTCCCCTTATGATGTGAGAAAATTTCATTTCATAATCATCAATCGCCGCCGCTAAATTATAAAAAGGGTTTTCTTCGTCTTTAGCAATTGCCATATCTCCTATCAGCCCCAAGTCAACCTCTATTTTTCCCCTGATTAAATCATCGAAAGCTATTTTTTTAGCCGGCATTTTCAATCTGATAATATAGGGTTTTTTTTCGTCCAGATATTTTTTAACGGTTTCCTGAGGCAGGTCGCGGCACTTTCCCGAATAACTTGAAGGTTGGCCGATTGACATTAAGTACTGTCTTTGGGTTTCCAGGTCTTCCTCGGAGCAAAAACAATAATAAGCCTTGCCTTCCTCCAACAGTTTTTTAATGTATTTTTTATAGATTTCTTTTCTTTGACTTTGTCGATAAGGGCCGTATTCTCCTTTATATTTTATCTTATTTTCTTCAACAGGTCCTTCGTCCCATTCTATTCCAAGCCATTTGAGTTGGGTTATTATGTCTTTATCAAAAACATCTTTTGACCTTTCCAAATCGGTATCTTCAATCCTTAAAATAAACTTGCCCCCGTTTTTTCTGGCAAAAAGGAAATTAAAAAGAGCGTTTCTGGCGCTGCCTAAATGCAAAAATCCGGTCGGCGAAGGCGCGTTCCTGACCCTGATTTGTTCGGGTTTTTTTTGTTTTTTACTTCTGGGCATAGTTATTGATAAAGATAATCTATAATGTATTTTGCTATTTCCATTGCAGCGTTCGGTTTTGCAAAATTTTCCGCGGCTTTTTTCATAATTTCCTGTTCGCTCGGGCTTTGAATTATGTTTTTTATTATTTGTAAAAAGAAACTGGAGCTTAAATTATTTTCTTCAACCACTACCGTAGCTTTATTTTTTGCGTAAGCGTAAGCATTTTTAACCTGATGATTTTGCGCAGAATTTGATAAAGGAATCAAGATAGAAGGTTTTTTACAAGCGGCAATTTCAAAAATAGTACCCGATCCGGCGCGAGAAATAATCAGATCGGAAACAGCATAAGCGTATTTTAATTCGGTTTCTTTTAAGAAAGGATAAGGATGGTAGTACTTCTTCATGTTTTCTTTTATCATGACCTCGGCTTCCTTTACAACCTGTTTGAAATTTAAGGGTCCTACTTGGTGAATTAATTCAAAATCAGTCAGCATTTGAGGCAAAGCGTTCAGAACGGCGTCGTTTATTTTTTGAGCTCCTTGAGAACCGCCGATGATAAAAATTACAGGTTTTTCAAAAGTTAAATTGAAAATTTTCTTTGCGTTTTCAGCGGAACCGTCCAATAATTCTTTTCTAACCGGGTTTCCAACCAAAGAAACTTTTTCAGGTTTTGAAATTTTAATTTCAGTTTCAGGAAAAGAAAGAAATATTTTAGAGGCATATTTATTAAACAGTCTGTTGGATAGTCCCGGAATAACGTCCGATTCATGGATAAAAATAGGAATTTTTAAAAGCCTGGCCGCCAGCATAACCGGAACAGCTCCGTAACCGCCCTTACTGAAAATAGCATCGGGAGCCAAAAAATACAGTAAAAAGAAAGACTGAAAAGTCCCGATAAAATTTTTAAAAATATCAATAAAATTTCTGAAAAAAGCGCCAAAACCCCCATATCTTCTAATTTTTCCGGCCAATATACTTTTAATTGTAATTTGTTCTTGGGCAAGCACTCTTTCCAAATCCAAGCTTAAGTAATCTTTGGGACCGATGTAAAAAAGGTCTATTTTTCTTTTTTTCTTAGAATCTTTATTTATTTGAGCCTGAAGTCCGCCGAGCTCTCTGGTGACGGCAATAATGGGAAAGAAATGCCCTCCTGTTCCGCCGCCGGTAAAAACTAATTTCATATTTTTATTTTTAAAATTGTTTAGAAATATTTATTATTTTTAAATTCGTTTAGAAATATTTATTATTTTTAAGATTTTTTAGAAATGTTTAATAATATTCCGACTCCAGTCAACTCAGCCACCGTGGCCGATCCGCCATAACTTAAAAAGGGCAGGGGTATTCCGGCTAAAGGAAAAATACCAACCATTCCGGCGATGTTAAGGAAAGCCTGAAGCGTTATCCAACAGGTAATTCCAAAAGCCGCGAGCTTTAGAAAGGAATTATCTGCTCTATTTGCAATTTTAAACCCTTGTCTTAAAAAAAGCAAAAACAAAAAGATTAAAAAAGCGCTTATAATGAATCCCAGTTCTTCGGCGTATATGGCAAAAATTGAATCTGACATTGTTTCGGGCAAAAACCCGAATTTCTGACGGCTCAAACCCAATCCCAGCCCTTTCCATCCGCCCGACCCAATGGTAATTAAAATTTGCCTTGCATGCCATCCTTTTCCCATTGAATCCGCCAATTCCGGATTTAAAAAACCTAAAAAACGATCCAACCGGTATGGAGCGAAAAAAATAAAAATAGATAAAATCAAAGCCCCCATCAGTAAAATAAGAAAAATTTGTTTAATGGGAGCCCCGGATAAAAAATACATTAAAAAAGCGGTGATACAAATTATTACCAAGGTGCTCAAATCGGGCTGCTTGATTAACAAAATAATTATCGGTAATAAAATAACCAGAAATACCAAAAGATTTTTTGACAAAAGCCGATTTTCTTTTTTTGAAGAAAAATCGGACCTGCTTTTTAACCAGCTTGCCAGATAAAGAATAAAGCTAATCTTAAGTAATTCCGAAGGCTGGAAAGTAATCGGTCCAAAACTAAACCATCTGCTCGCTCCCTTCGCGCTGGATTGGAAGAACGGCACAAAAACTAATATCAAAAAAAATAAACTTACTAAGAAAAGAGGCAAAATCAATTTTTCCAGGGTTTCTCTTTTAATTTTTAAAAAAAATAAAAGAGAAAGAAGTCCGGGAAGGATGCCGAATAAAATTTGGTGTTTTAAATAATAACTGCTGATTCCAACTTTTTCTTGGGACAAGGAAGCTGAAGCGCTAGCTAAAACTAAAATTGCCAAAAACAACAAAAATCCAACGATTCCCATCAAAAAATAATCGATTTTTGGCTTTATGCCCATTTTTTTACGTATTTTTTAAAAAGATTCCCTTTTTCTTTGTAATCCTTGAAAATACTGAAACTGGAAGAGGCGGTAGAGAGAAGGCAAATTTTACCTTTGTCTGTGTTTGAATAGGCCAATTTTACGGCTTCTTCCATGCTGTTTACAAAAAAACTTTCCAGTGATTTTTTCTTTTTTTCTTTTTCAGCCTCTTTTTGTATCGCTTCCCAGATTCGACTTCCGGTTGTGGGAAATAAAATTACATTTTG
The DNA here is from genome assembly GCA_026396195.1 of Candidatus Nealsonbacteria bacterium. Taxonomy (NCBI): domain Bacteria; phylum Candidatus Nealsoniibacteriota; species Candidatus Nealsoniibacteriota bacterium. The sequence continues at coordinate 8,446 of JAPLXH010000011.1, read as the reverse complement.
AATCTTGCTTTTTAATATTTTTTTAGCCAATTCGGTAAAATCAAGATTTCTTTCAAAGCCGCCGAGAAGTATGGTTTGAACGTCGTTTCCCAGAGTTTCCATCGCAACGATTGTTGCTTCAGGAATGGTAGCGATAGCATCGTCATAGAATTTTATTTCTTTATAGCATCCTATGAATTCCAAGCGGTGAGGCAGGGCTTTAAATGTTTTTATCGCTTTGGCGAAAATCTCATCGGAAACGTTAAAAATTTTGGAAACTGCAATCGCGGCTCTAATATTTTCCAGATTAAATTTTCCCATTAAAGGAATATCCTTTGTTTTTATTATCTTTTCGATGTTTATTGTGTTAAATGGAATTTTTTTGGCTTTAGATTTTTTCGCAAGGTCGTTAATCAGTTTTTGTTTTTTATTGAAGACAAAGTAATCGTTTTTGGTCTGAAATTTGGTTATATTTGTTTTTGCCTCAAAATAATCTTTAAAGCCGGGGTAATAATCCAAGTGTTCAGGATAAATGTTTAAAAATACGGCAATTTTGGGGCTTTTTCTGATATTTAATAATTGATGACTGGATAACTCATTCACGAAAATATCGTTTTTTTTCGCCTTTAACAGCAAAGAAAGAACCGGCTTTCCTATATTTCCCACCAAATGAACCTTAAAATTGGCTATTTTTAAAATATGATAAATTAAAGAAGTAGTTGTGCTTTTTCCCTTGGTGCCTGTTATCCCAATAATTTTACAAGGGCAATTTTCTAAAAAAATCTTGGTTTGAGAAGTTAAAACTTTGCCTTTTTTTTGAGCATTTTTAATCTCAGGCAAAAAAAACGAAATCCCCGGCGATTTTATAATAATATCGTATTTGTTAAGGTTTTTAAGATAATCTTTTCCGAGGTCTAACCTGATATTTTTATCTTTTTTGATTAATTTTTGAGTTTTTTGGTCAAAAATTTTAAATTCCGTCCTATCCCCTATTGTCAGAATTTTTTGCGGAAAAAATTTTCTTAAAAAAAATAAACTGTCCTTTCCTTCCATGCCAAAACCCAAAATTAATATTTTTTTATCTTTAAAATTGTTAAAATTCATTTTTTGATTATTTTATCGTGTTTTAGGGGTTAGTTATACTTGATTCGTCCTTGATTTCATCATTTTTTAAACATTCAGCCTGGGACTCTTCCAATCCTTTTTGAGTTTCGCTTAATAAAATAGAGGTGCAATCGTATTTTTCTTTATTATTTTCTTTTGCGTTGCAACTCTCTATGGCTTTTTCAAAAACCTCAGAATAGGCCTCTTTTGCCGTGTTTAAGCAATCGGCCAATGATATTTCTTTAGATTCTTCTTTTTGTTTATCTTCTGTTTCGTTTTTAATTTTGTTTTCAATTGTCCCTTGGCTTAATTTTAATTGTTCGAATTCTTTTTGCTGTTCCAATTTTTCTTTTTCAATTGTTGGAAGGAAAAAAACATAATAATAAAGAACGGAAAAGCTTAGCAATAAAGCTGAAACAATAAAAGCAACTTTTAGGGTTTTTTGGCAATCAAAATTTATTTTTAATTTTTGAGGTTTAATTTCTTTCCTTTCTATTTTCTTTTTCTTTTTTACCGGTATTTTTTTAATTTTTTTGATTTTTTTCTTCATTTTATTGATTATCTGTTATCTCCGCTGCCCGATATTTTACCTCTTTCTTGCCTGGAGCTTAATTTTTCAATGTTAAATAAAGCCACTTCTTCCAATGACAGGTTCAACTCAGTGGCGATTTGAGATAGATACCACAAAACATCTCCCAGTTCTTTTTTTAATTCCTCTTTTCTTTTTTCGTCAAAAACGCCATTATTGTCTCTGATTACTTTTTTAACTTTCTCGGCCACCTCTCCTGATTCTCCGGCCAGCCCCAAGGTGGGATAAATAAAATTTTTATCCTTATTGGGATAAATAGCGGTTTTTCTTGAAAGTTTTTGATATTCTTTAAAATCCATAATTTTAATGATAATTTTATTTATTCTATTCAATTATAACTTAATTATTATTTTCTTTATATATAAGCTGTCCGCAGGCCCCCTTGATATCCTCTCCAAATCGATACCTCTGGACAAATTGCACTCTCCTGCTTTCCAATATTTTTTTAAATTTATTAACTTTTTCAGGCAAAGACTGCTTAAAAACACCGGTTGGATTGTATAAAATCAAATTTAAAAAATAAAGCGGCTTTTTCATCAGTTTTGCCAATTCCAAAGCGCATTTTTCAGAATCATTTAAACCTTTAATCAAAAGATACTCAAACATAACTTTTCTTTTTGTTTTTTTAATATAAAGGTCAATTGCTTTAAAAATAACCCCTAGTGGATACTTTTTGTTTATGGGCATAATCTTTGTTCTCAATTCATCGTTTGGAGCGTGTAAGGAAACAGCCAGGTTTATTTGAAGGCCTTGTTTTGATAATTTTTCAATTCCTTCAACTATACCCGCCGTGGAAATTGAAATGTGTCTAGCCCCGATATTAAAAAAATTTTTATCGTTTAAGATTTTTATTGCTTTTAAAACGTTATCATAGTTTAAAAACGGCTCCCCCATTCCCATAAAAACAACGCTATTTACTCTTTTTGCTTCTTTTTTTAAATAACGGTTAAAAAATAAAACCTGTTCTGTAATTTCCCAAGAATTCAAGTTTCTTTTAAATCCAATTTTACCCGTGGCGCAGAACTGACAAGCCAAAGGGCATCCCACCTGGCAAGAAACACAAACAGTATTACGGCCATCTTGATGGCGCATTAAAATAGTTTCGATTTTGAAACCGTCTTTCAGCTCAATCACCGACTTTATTGAATTTTTATCTTTAGACTCTAAAAAATCAGCTTTTATAAAAAGAGGAAATTCTTTGTTTAGTCTTTCTCTTAATTCTAAAGGAAAAACGCTTAACGCTTGCCAGTCTTGGATTAATCGGTTAAAAATAGCTTCTTTGGCCTGTTTAAACCTGTATTCAGGCCCATCTTTTAAAATTTTTTCCAAATTATCAATGTTCATCTATGTTAAAAATTAATTTATCTCCGATCTCAAGGTTTATTTTATCTGAAACCCCTCCGCTTATTTCCAAAACATATTTTGATTCTTTGTCCGGCACTATAGATTTGCAATTGTTTTCAAAACAGGGTGGTGTATTTTTACTCATAAAAACTATTTCTTTTTCTTCGTTTAACCAAATTATGTCCAAAGGGATTAAAGTATTTTTCATCCAAAAAGGATATATTTTTTCTTTATCAAAAACAAAAAGCATCCCGCTGTCAGGGTTTAGTTCTTTTTTAAACATCAACCCCCTTTTCAGTTCTTCGTCGGTTTTAGCCAATTCTACGAAAAAACAATGCTCTTTAAAAAAAATTTTGTTCTCCGGCTTGCTTGGATTTTTATTGAATAGTGTTAAGAATAAAAACATTGAAAAAATTAAAATAAAAATTATAAAAACAATCATTTTTTTCATAAAAATCTTCTATTCATTATGACGGCTTTCTCGCCCTAAGAAAAGAGGGCAAAGGGTCTTTGAGAAAGACAACAATAAAAAACAGGGTGAAATTCCACCCTTTTTTATTCTATTTTTTTCAAAAACTTTTTTTCAATTTCTTTTCTCAATTTATGTTCTTTGTTGTTTTGTCCTTTTTCGTTTTTAAATTTCAAGTGCTTGATTTTTGAATTAAAAATATCTTTTCTTTTACCCATTTTTTCCCTCCTTTTTTATGTATTTAGGTAAAATTTCTTTTTCAAAATATCGCAAAAGAACCGGCAATTTTTTAATTTTTTTATCTTTTTTCCAGCTTAAATAAATGGCAACCAAGCTTTCTTCTTTTGTTCCAACGCATTCAAAGGGCTTGGTTCTATTTTTTTCTATTAAATCTTTCATCAAAGACAGCAGTTCTTTTTTTTCAAAAAGATCCTGGCCAAAAATTTTACGAAGTTCCGGTTTGTCCAAAAAAGGATACAGGGTTAAATAAACAAAAAAACATTTCGGGCATTTGCCGCACCATCTTTTTTTCGCTTCAAGGGAACCGGCTGAGTTCATCCTCATGCCGGCGTTGCAGCTAGAAAAAACAGGGAAATACTTTGAATATTTTGTAAACATTTTTGAAATTTCAAGTTCATTGTATTTTCTTAAAAAACTGAAATAATTTATATCTTTGACTAAATATTTTCTTGCGTATTTTTTAAACATTTCTTCAAATTCAGAACTTTTTGCCCATTGATGGTTGATTGTAACCCCCAAATATTTAACATTTCCTTCGTCGCAACTCTTTTCATTTGAAAAAGCGATGTTTTTATAATCAAAAATAACAGCGCAAAATAAAGATACGAAAGATAAAACGCTCGTAAAGGGAGTATGGCCATTCAAGAAACCCCTTTTGTTTAACTCTAAAAGTTTTTTATCAATTTCCCTTTTAACTATAATTTGTTTTTTAATTTTGGAAACTTTTACGGTTTTTTGAATTTTTTCTATCGGGTTTACCGTAAATAGGGAAATTTCTTTTTGCCGGCCAATGGATTGTTTTTTTAGCGTTTCCAAAGTGACAATTGAATCTCGGCCTCCGGCGAATGGCACCAAATGCCTGTTTTTAAGTTTAATTTTAAAGGATTCTGGATTTTCGGGCCTTAAAGATGAAATTTTTAGAAAATTTTTATTTTTCCAGTTAATTTTGTTTTCATAAAAAAACTGGCCCAAACCCTTGATTATTAAATTTTTCCACCAATTAATTTGTTCTTTATCCAGCTCCCCCGCTTTAATTTCAATTTGAGGAGAACAGGTTGACTTCCAATAACTGGGCATTTCTATCAGTCCCAAATGAAAAACCAAGTTATCGATAATTTTTTTATCGATATTCAAAAATCTCTTTTTATCAATATTTTTTATGGTTAAGCCGGGTTTAAAATAAATATCGGGCTCAATAAAAAAATTGAAGAAAATTTTTAAATCTTCTCCGGTTATTTTATAAGCATATCCCGAATAAACAAACTTTTTATATTTTTTTCTTAATAAATCAATCCTATTCATTTTTTTATCCCAATAACTTTATAACCACTCCTATTAACGCTAAAACCACGCCTATTATCCAAAATCTCATTGTTACTTTATAAGAAGGCCAGCCTAAAGCTTCAAAATGGTGATGGATAGGAGTGGAAAGGAAAATTTTTTTCTTTCTTATTTTTTTTGATAACAATTGTAAAATTACCGAACCTGATTCCATAACCAGAAGACCGGCTATTATCGGCAGAACCATTACTGAATTGGTTAAAAAAGCAACCACCGCCATCGTAGAAGTCAACCCCAGAATGCCGGTTTCTCCCATGTAAAATCTGGCCGGCGGGATATTAAACCACAAAAAAGCAAAAAGAGTTCCGGAAATTACCGCACAAAAAGCCGATAAATCTATTTTGTCTTGAGCAAAAGAAATGATGGCGAAAGCGCCAAAAATTGAAGCAAAAACGCCTCCGGCCAAGCCATCTAATCCGTCAATTATTCCGCTGGACCAGGAAGCGACCATAACCAAGACAAACATAGGAATATATAAAATTCCGATGGAAAAATCGCCCAAAAAGGGAATGTGAATTGTGTCCCAGCCCAGTTTTGCAAAAAACCACCAACCCCCGACAGCTCCTATTAAGGCCACCACTGAAAGCCGGCTCTTGAAGGCCAATCCCCCGCCGATATATTTTCCCTTGCCGAAAGCAAAGTCAATAATTTTTTTAATTCCTTTAACAATTTTTGATCTTGGACTTTCTGAATTTTGATGATAACAAACTTGCAAAATATCATCAGACAGTCCGACAAGGGAAGCCGTAATTAAAGTAAACAAAGGCAACCAAGTTTCTCCCCTTGAAAGAAAATTTAAATTTTTTAGCCAAACATTATCTGATATTTTGGAAATCAACCAAAACAAAAAAATAACTGAAAGCGTAGTAACCCAAATCAAAAAACCGCCGAAGCGCGGGGTGTTTACTTCCTTTTCTTTATGAAGATTGTAAAAAAATGTCGCTTCTTCTCCGGTAATTGTTAATTTTCTTGCTTCTTTTTTCCAAAGCTTATGTTTATAAAGAAAATTAATCAAGAGGGGCGCCCATAAAACAGCAAAAAACGCAGCCGTGGCTGCCAAGCTTAATAATTTTATTACGTTAAAATTCAAAGGCATATTATTTATTAATTGCCTCGATTATTTTTTTCATTTCTTCAAATCTTGTTTCCTGGGATTTAGCTCCTAAAATTAAACTGATCAAGTAATCCCCCTCTTTTTCCTTTAAAACTAAAATTATGCATCCGCCGGCTTCTTCGGTAAATCCAGTTTTCCCGCCAACAATTTCCAAACCGTTTTGACCCAATAATTTATTGGTGTTCTCGGGAATAAAATGATGAATGGTTCCATCCGGCTTTAAAACCTCATGAGACTTCTTCTGGGTGATATCTAAAATATCGGGATGTTTCTTGATTATATACTGAACCAATTTTAACAGGTCTTGGGCCGTGGAATAATTTTCTTGGCCGTCCAGACCCGTGGGATTTACAAAATTGGTATTTTCCATTTCTAAATTTTGGGCTTCCAGATTCATTAACTCTACAAAACCCTTTTCTCCGACAAAGTTTTCCGCTCCCACCATTTTTCCTTCAGCTATCGCCCAGGCAGCGTCGTTGGAGGATTCAATAAGCACGCTATGCAAAAGTTCATTTAAAGAAAGCTCATCTCCTGTTTTAAAGTCACCGGTTTGTTCTTCTTGATTAATTGCTTCTTCGCTTACAATCATGATTTGCTCGGGCCTGTAAAGTTCTTTAGCCACCAAAGCGGTCATTAACTTGGTCAAAGAAGCAATCGGTCTTTTTTCGTAAATATTTTTTTGGAAAATAATCTTACCTTCCCCGCTTTCGGGCATTAAAAAAGAAATGGCCGAAGTCGCCTCAATTTCCAAGTTTTTTATTTCCGGATATTTTTCAACAACTTGATTAATTAATTTTGTCTCGGGACTTATATTTATTTGAGCTAAAAATAATTTAGGATTTTTACTGACTTCATTGAAATAATAAACTTCTTCCAAGTTTTGATAAAGCAAATTCACTCCCCACCAGCCGGCGAAACTAATCAGAAAAATAATTAAAAACTTGGAAGTTTTGGACATAATTTATTTTTTCTCTTTTTTTGTTTTTTTACCTTTTATTTTATTTTTTTCTTCAGTCAAAGAAAGTCTCAGGTCTATTCTTTCCATGTCTCTCGGAAAAAAACTGGCTTCCCTGAGATTTTCCAAATTTAAAAATTGTTTCACGATTCTTTCGGCTCCAAAAGCAAAACCGCCTTCAGGGGGCATGCCGTATTTAAATGCCTGCAGATAAAAATCAAAGTCCTTTGGGTTGTTTCCCCATTTTTTGATATTTTCCCTCAACTTTTCATAATCATTTATTCTTTGTCCCCCGCTGGCGATTTCCAAACCCTTAAATAGTATATCAAAGCTTAACGTATAATTTTCATTTTCCGGGTCCGGATAAGTATAAAAAGGGCGTTTTTTAGTCGGATAGTGAGTTATAAAAACAAAATCAGAATTATATTTTTCTTTGGCAAAGTTACAAATTTCTTTTTCGTCGCCGGGCTCCAAATCAGGTTCTTGCCTGTTATCTCTTTTGGTTCTTTCAAAAATTATTCCTTGAGCTTCTCTCATTTTTATTCTGGGAATTTTTTCCCCAATTTGAGGAATTTCGGCTTTCAAAACCCTGAGTTCATTTTTATAATTTTTTTGGATATTTAAAACAATATTTTTAATTATTGTTTCGCAAGCATCCATTAAATCCTGCCAAGAATCGATAAATCCCATTTCAGCGTCCAAGCTGGTTGATTCAGAAAGATGACGAGTTGTTATACTGGGCTCTGCTCTCAAAATATTCGTTACGGTAAAAACTCTTTCAAGGGCTCCCACCAGTATTTGTTTGTAAAGTTGAGGGCTTTGGGCTAAATAAGCGTCTTTATCGTAATAATCAATATGAAATACGGCGGCGCCCCCCTCGGCGTTTGCCGGAACAATTGTCGGAGCTTCAAATTCATAAAAACCCAAAGTTTTGAGCGTGTTTCTGAAACTATTTATCACTCCTTCTCTTATCTTAAAAATAGCCCTGACTTTTTCATTTCTCAGGGTTATGGGCCTGTAATCTAAAAGAGTCGGAAGAGTTGCTTTTAAATCGCGAATATCAAAAGGAAGAACTTGGGCCCTTGCCAAAATTTTAATACTTTTTGCGCTTAATTCCACGCTGCCCGTTTCAATTTCCGGATTTATCATTTTTACAGGTCTCTTTTGTATCGTTCCCTCAATTTCAACGGCATATTCCAGGCCAACGCCTTCGGCAATTTCTGGTTTTGAAACTATCTGTAAAATCCCCGAAAAATCCCTTAAATCAAAAAAAACTATTTTCCCGTGATCTCTCCGCGAATTTATCCAGCC
>JAPLXH010000010.1 GCA_026396195.1 Candidatus Nealsonbacteria bacterium | reverse complement strand
GGGAAAGAGAAAGTTTCCATCTTTGACAAGATCAGTTTCCGTCTATTTCCTCAGCGCTACGCAGCCAAGGTCTTCGACTAAACCATTCAGTGGTGTCCCAAATTCGAACTCCTTGTGGAATATAATTCTACTCGGAGTTTTCTTATTTCAATTTCAAATTTTTTTATAATCGGTTGGTTTTTGATTTGACAAAATATTGGTTTAAGATAATCTTTTATTAGGAGGTCTTTGAAAAATGGATAAAAGTAATAGTTTGTCAAGTAGAATAATGGAAGGTCCCACTTGTCCTGAATGTGAAGGGAAAAAAGTAAAATTAATAGGGCGCGGAGTTAAAATGGATATAGGGTATTGTTCTGATTGCGGAAAAGAGGTAGAGATCTCCAATCAAGCAGTTCGCAGAATAAGCATTAGAGACAGAAGGATAAGAAGTAAAAAATAAAATAAAGGGTGAAAATTCACTCCTTTTTTTATTTGACAAATTAGTGATTTGAGATAAAAATAATAAAGAGGTTGAAAGATGGAAAAAAAAGACTTTTGCAAAAAAATAGCGATAGGAATCGCACTTTTAATTTTCCTATACGCCGGAGCTGCAGAGGGAGAGGCAAATTCAAAAATACCAGATAAAGATTTAATTCTTCAAACTGCCAGTAATACCAATAATCAACCAGGGGGATCAGGAAATTCAGCTCTTTTAAAAGAAACAATTCCGGATGGAAAAAAATTCCGGAAAATTCAAGATTTATACTGGAAAAAATTTGGACAAGATACTTTATGGTTCAATCCAGTATGTTTCTTAGAAAATCTCAAAAAAAGGAATAAAGAAAAAGGCAGAATGCCTAACTTTTGGTGACATAATCTTATGTCACTTTTTTTGTTTGACAAATTAGTGATTTTAAGTAAAAAGAAAAGCAAGGAGGTTTTAAATGGAAGAGGACTTATGTGACAGTTGCGGCAATTTTAATTGGGATTGCGACGGTTGCAATAAAGGGCATGATGAAGAAATAATTAAAAATCTTAATAAAGGAGGAATAAAACATTGCGTAGATTATTTTAAAGTAGAACGCAATGTTTATTGTAAAATTTTTCTTGTAAAATAGAGGCTAAACTTAAACCTCTTTTTATTTACGTTGAGTTGTTCGAAGTGGTAAAATGAGAAAAAATATGGATTGGCAAAAATTGCTTAAAATTGCATATCTTGAAGCTCAAAAAAGCATCTGGCCTTCTACTCAGAACGGAGCTATTTTAGTTGATGATAAAGGCAAGATTGTTCTCTCGGCAGTAAATACTTTTCCTGACGGGATAAAGGAAACCGAAGAAAGAAAAATTAAACCTTTGCGTTCTAAGATTGGCGTGTGCGCGGAACGAAACCTAATATATCGTGCTGCAAAAAATGGAATAAAAACAGAAGGACTGACTATGGTTTGCTGCTGGGCTGCATGTACAGATTGCGCCAAAGCCATAATTCAATCAGGCATAAAAAGATTGGTGACTCACAAACAAGCTCTTGATAGGTCTTATAATTGGCAGGAGAATATAGATTTTGCTTTTGCAATGTTGCGAGAAGCTGGAATAGAAATTATTATTTTTGATGGAAAAATAGGAGTTGGCAAAATTTTAAGACACGGAGAATTCTGGGAGCCATAATTTTATATAATGCATTTTTTTAAAATTTTATTTTACATTTTAATAATTTTCATTGGATACGCCACTGGAAGAATGGGTCATATAATTTTTGGTTATATGGACACGCCCCATCATTGGATATTTGGTTTAATTTTAATGATTTTAGGTTTAATTTTTCGCAAGCATTTTCTGGGATTGTTAATATTATATTTCGGCGCAGGTTTTTTTATAAGTGATTTTAACGATTTTTTGCAATTAAAGATTATTGGGCCGGATGAAATTAGTAAAAATAAATTTTGGGGAATTGATTAAAATTAAATTTTAACATCATCTATTCATCAATCGCTAATTAGACTGTTTTTTGGTCCTCCTACGCTAAAGCTACGGACGGATAAATCCTCCTTCGCCCCGATAAATCGGAATTTCGTTCATACAGACCGGAACTCAACTTGCGAGCTACGGACGGACGAAGTAGAATAATAAAATTACTATGATAAATTAAAAAAATAAAAAATGCCTGTTACTTTAACTGATAAAAATTTTGAAAAAGAAATTCAAAGAACAGATAAGCTGGCTTTGGTTGATTTTTATGCAACTTGGTGTGAGCCATGCTCATTAATTGCCCCGGTTTTAGAAAAATTAGAAAAGGAATTTGAGGAAAAGATTGTTTTACTAAAAGCCAACGTTGACGAGATTCCGTTTAACGCTCAGAAGTTTCAAGTTGATAGAATTCCAATGGTAACCTTGTTTAAGGGTGGGAAGCCCATCAGTGCTTTTACCGGATTTAGGCCTGAGTCCGTAATTAAAGAATGGCTGGAAAAAATGATTCAGGATAATATGTCGTTTGAATCTTCAGAAGATAAACAAAAAAAGATAGAAGAAATGATTAAGGAATATTCGGAATATGCGCAAAACAATGGTTTTCAATTAAATCCCGACAGGAAAAACGTTGAAAGAGTAATTAATGGATTATTGGAAAATGAAAAGAAAAACGGAAAAAAATACTGCCCTTGCAGGAGATTAAGTAAAAATAAAGAAGAAGATTCAAAAAAAATCTGCCCCTGCGCTTATCATAAAGACGAGATTGCAAAAGACGGCAGATGCTTTTGCGGATTATTTATAAAATAGCTTAAATCAAAATGCTTATAGACGACGTAAAAATAACTGTTATAGCTGGACATGGCGGGAAAGGCCTTGTGGCTTTTAGCAAGACAAAAATGTCTAAAGGACCAACAGGAGGCAACGGCGGAAACGGCGGCAGTGTTTTTATTGAAGGCGTTTCTGATTTGGGAGCTTTGAGGCAGTTTCGCTTTAAAAAAGTAAACAAGGCAAAAGACGGGCAAAACGGCAAGTCGCAGCTGAATGACGGACATTGCGGAGAAGATTTAATTTTATATGTGCCGGCAGGTACGGTAGTGCATATTTTGCACACAGGAGAAGACATGGAAATTAATAAAATAAGACAAAAAGAGCTTCTTGCCAAGGGGGGGAGAGGAGGAAAGGGAAATTTTCTTTTCAGGTCATCAACCAACACCAGTCCGATGCAATTTGAAGAAGGTAAACCGGGAGAATCTTTTGAAGTAAGGCTGGAATTGAAAATGATTGCCGACGTTGGGTTCATAGGTCTGCCGAATGTTGGTAAATCCAGTTTATTGAACGAGCTTACCAATGCAAAAAGCAAGGTTGCTAATTATCCCTTTACAACCCTGGAGCCTAATTTGGGAGTTTATTATGATTTAATATTAGCTGATATTCCGGGGCTTATCGAAGGCGCGTCTGAAGGTAAGGGCCTTGGCACAAAATTTTTGCGTCATATTGAAAGAACCAAAATTTTATTTCATTTTATTGCAGTTGATTCTGCTGACCCAATATCAGACTACAAAACAGTAAGAGCTGAATTGGAAACGCATAGTAAGTTGCTTTTAGAAAAGCCGGAATATATTTTTATCAGCAAAAGCGATATTGCTTCAAAAGCCGTTGTTGAGCGGATAAAAAGTGATTTTAAAAAAATTGGTAAAGAGGCCTTGGCTATTTCAATAATTGACTCTGACAGCCTGGACAACGTTAAAAAAATATTAAACAAACTAATTTCAGAAAAAAAATAATAGTATTTTGTAGAAATCATTAAATCTTACCTTTCCTCTTCATTAAATTTAGAACAAGAAACAAGACATAATGTTAAACGAAATATCCATCAGTCTCATATTAGTTTTTTCTGTGCTGTTTTATTTCGGTATTATTTTTTACCAAAAGAAACACAAGATTTTTCCTTTTTCTGCTGATATTTTAAGCCAGAAGCCGTTAATGCGTTTGCCTTTTTTTGATTATGCTAAAGGCGTTGCTGTTTTGGCAATATTTATATATCACATTTCGTATTTATTAAATTTCGTCAGTGAAAATTTTCCGGATTATTTTATTACGTGGAGTCAATACATTAACAGGCTCGTAATGTTTGCTATCCCGGTTTTTTTTATTAGTTCCGGAGCTTTGTTAACAATCCCTAATTTTGAAAAAAAGAATATTTGGATTTTTTATAAAAGCAAATTAAAAAAATTGCTTATTCCTTATCTCGTTTTTTCTTTCCCCGCTATTTTTCTTCTATTTTTTTGTCTTACTGAAGGGAAAAATAATATTTTTATTTCATTGCTTGTTTTGCCTTTTTGGTTTATTCCCTTTCTTTTAATGCTTTATTTGCTTTATCCGGGATTATGGTATCTTTTGGCAATAAAAAAAATTAGGCCCAGATTATTTTTATTTTTTACATTTGTTTTCGCTGTCGGATATTATGTCCTTTCTGTTTATTGGTCCGGTTGGCCGTTTGGTAATTCAGTTTTCGGTTTATATATTTTTTTCTTTGCATTGGGAATTGTTTTAAAGCCCATGATTTTTCTGAACAACAGAGAGTGGCTCAGAAAAATTTATTTGCCTTTTTGGTCGATTTTGGCATTGATTTTTTATTTTGGTATCGGACTGATTAGCTCTAAAGAAGGATTATTAAATTGTCAATTTATTTACGGTCCCATAGTTTTTTTGCTTCTTTTCTATTATTTCAATTGGTTTTCCCGTTTTTCTTTTGCAAAGTTCATTCAAAAAATTGGCGAAAACAGCTTATATTTTTATCTTATTCACTTTTATGTTTTAGCTTTTTTGATAAACATGATTAAATTTTTTAATTTATTTTATATCAATCCCGTTGTTATATTCACAGGATTGTTTATTTTTGGCTTTTTAATAACTTATTTTTTGGTTTTTGGAATCATTAAATTTTCCGGCAATTATATAAAAACAGATTTTAATTACAGCTCTATAATAAGTTCAATGCGAGGCCTTACTTATTCAGCTGCCCGATATTCAAAAAAATCAATAAAAAAACTTTTATTTCGTTTGCTTCCTTTCTAATAAGGAATGGCTAATGATTTTATATATAACAAAAGCTTCGCTTAGAGGGTTTTAATATTTTTTTCATTAAAATTAAGGACGGACGAGTTCGTTGGGAAAACCCGAGATAGGTTTCGGGGTTGACTTTTTTTAAAATTGCCTTAAAATAATAGGATAAAAGGAGGTAGTAATTTGAAAATAGAAGGAATTGGTCTCGACCTAGAAGGAAACTTGGTTGATATAGAGTTCGTTCACCACACATCACATCTAGAAATATTACGCGAGTGGGGTGTTCCCTTATCTTTTGACGAAGCTCTTAAGTTAATCCCTTGTTTTATTGGCGGACCTGACGAAAAAGTCGCAGAAGCAGCGGTAAAGTCATCGAAAGAAAGAACCGGAGAAGATCATGACGTGGCAGAGTATTTAAAAGAAAAAAGGGCACGTTATAAGAAATATTTACCACAAGTGCCTATGGTGTTGCGTCCAGGAGTCGAACTATCTATCAGATGGCTGAGGAGTAATGGTCTTGAAGTCGTTGTCGGTTCAGTAACAAACACAGACCAAGCAAGAGTAATTGTGGAAAGGGCTGGTTTAATCAATATAATTAAAAAAGATAATTTTATCTTCAGAGAAGACGTAACTCATCCCAAGCCTGATGGAGAAATTTGGATCAAGGGCGCTGGCAAACTAGGAATAAAGCCAGAAGGAATGGCAATCTTCGGTGATTCGCCAGGCGACATAAAGTCTGCCAGAAATGCCGGATGTCCGTTTGGCATTGCTATGCCGGTTTTTAATAAACCAGAGCTAATGATTCGTTTGATTAACGAAGGCGCCGATCGGATATTTATGGACTGGAGAGAGATTAATTTTCCAGCTCTTTTTGAAAATTTGAATCAAGAACTTCAATCAAAGATAAGGCACTTTTAATTTTTAAAACAAGACACCGAAAATTTATCGGTGTTTTTTATTTAATAAAAAATCCTGAATTTATTTCAGGATGGTTCTATTTAAGCGCCAAAGCACTTCCTAAAAAGATTAATATGCCTCCTAATAAAAGTGGGAATGTAAGGGCTTCGCCTAAAAAAACAATACTCATTACAGTTGCGGCAAGCGGTTCTATATATCCGAGTATCGCGCCATATTGGACCTTAGTAAGCTTTAACCCTTGAGTGTGTATTAATGTTCCGGCAACTGCATATAAAAGTCCGAATCCTAACAGCCATGGCCATGATTCGTTTACCTGATAAATAATGTCGTTGGCGTAAAAGATAAGGGGTAAAAGTATTATTGAGGCAATTGCATATCGGTAAAATAATATTGTGGGCAGGGGCATAACGTTTGCTATTTTTTTAAATAAAACAATAAATAGCGCAAGCGTAAAAGCCGTAACTAAAGCCCAAAGAGTTCCCGCATTCGCTACAAGCGAAAAATTTCCTTGAGACAAAAGTACGAAGAAAAGCCCTACGGTACCTAAGCTAATCAAGAGCAGAAGTTTTTTTATAGTCACTGTGCTTGAACGGAATGTAAAAACCACTACGATAATTGGCATCAGAAATTTTACGAAAACGGCAGTTGAAACGGTAGTCAGTCGAAGCGCCATGAAAAAACTGAGGTCTGCGACAGTTACGAATATTGTCATCAAAAAGATGTGGCCGAGCATATTATAGTGTTTGAAAAGAACTCTATTTTTAAGAAGATAGAGTGAAAAACAAAATACTCCAACTATCTGTAGCGCCCACACAAGAAGAATTGCGTCCGCCTGAATAAACCTTACCAATAAACCATAAGATCCGAAAATTACCATCGCGGCAACTACGAGAAGTCCTCCAACCAATACGTTATGTGAAGAATTTTTTTCTGTCTTCATAAAAACCTCCTTTTAAGCAACTTAAAAATCATATTATGTTATTTAATATTTGTCAATATTGTAATGTTGTGCAACTAAGAGAGAAAAAAACCGCCTCCGCCAGTTGGCGAAGACGAAGGCGAAGACGGAGACGGAGACGGACAAGCTTTTTTAGCAGATGGCTTGATTTTTTTAATTAATGTATTATAATTTTTAACAGTTGAAAAAGGAGTAAAAAAAATGAAAGAAAGTATTTTTTTGGGTAAAATAATCGAGATTGCTGAAGAAGCCGGCGAAGTTCTTTTAAAATTTCAGAAAAATGTCCGGGAATTAAAAAAAAACAGAAAAGATTTTTTAACAGACGCTGACTTTAAATCAGACAAGCTTGTCGGAGCAAGACTTAAAAGCGTTGCTTCGCAAATTCCTATTTTTTCCGAAGAGAATGGCGAACATTCAATAAACAAAGGAAAAATTTGGGTAGTGGATCCTTTAGACGGAACCGTTAATTTTTTCCATCAAGATTCTCTATGGGGAGTTTCTATTGCCTTGGTAGAAAATCGAAAAACCAAACTAGGCGTAGTCTGTCTGCCAGCATTAAATCAAACAATTGGCGTATACGAAAATGAAATAATCGTAAAGGGCAACGTATCCTTAGGCGTAAGAAAAGATAGCCGTCTTGCCGAAGCTCAAATTTGGACTGATTGGGGAAAAGAATCCGAAGTCGTTCTCTCTTTATTGCCGAAGCTTAAAAAAATAAGTCTTTATCCTCAAATAAGGCTTTGTGCTACAGCTTCCTTAATGGCCGTTGCCAACGGAAAGATTTGCGCCTATATTCATCCTCATCCTGCGCCGGAAGATTTTGCCGCAGCCGCCCTTATCGTGGAAAAAGTTGGAGGAAAAGTTACTGATTTAAATAATGATCCCTGGGATGTTTTTTCAAGCTCTATTATCGCCAGTAACGGAATATTACATGAGCAGATTTTAGAAGGGATTGGTTCGATTTAGGTTCTAAGTAAAACTCCAATCTTTTTTAAAAACAATGACTCTTTATTTTACAAAGAGTCTTTTTATTTTTAAACTTTTATAAAATAAATTTTAATATTACTCCTTAGTTGAAGTTTAGTATATGGCGAGTAAGCAGGGTGAGGTAAAAATAATCACTTCAGGAGCAGGATTTCGGTTTTTAATTAAGAAAATACAGGCTTTTTTAATTTTGACAATAGGCAATTTTTAACATATAATTACTTTTTAATCATATGAATAAGATAAGAAATATCGCCATAATCGCCCACGTTGACCACGGAAAAACCACGCTGGTGGATGCTCTTTTGCGTCAGTCAAAAACCAGCCTTGCAAAAGACATTGCAAACAACGATTGTATAATGGATAACAACGAAATAGAAAGAGAAAGAGGTATTACTATTTTTTCAAAAAACGCAGCAGTTTATTATGGTGATGTAAAAATAAATATCATCGATACTCCGGGCCATGCAGATTTTGGCGGAGAAGTGGAAAGAGTCTTGAATATGGCCGATGGCTGTTTGCTTTTGGTTGATGCTAAAGAAGGACCTATGCCCCAAACAAGGTTTGTTTTAAAAAAAGCGTTGGAAATGGGCCACAAAATCATTGTAATTATAAATAAAATAGATAAAGAAGGAGCCAGGCCGGATTTTGCCTTGGAAGCCACAATGGAATTATTTTTAGAATTAGGCGGCCATGACCAATTATTAAATTTTCCCGTAATCTATGCCTCAGGAAGAGAAGGAAAGGCCGGAGAGACGCCGGACGTTTCAAGGATGGAAAACATTCTTCCTGTTTTTGAAGCAATCGTGCGTTATATTCCTCCGCCTATCGGTAATCCAAAAAAAACATTACAAATGTTAGTAACTTCAATTACTGGAGATGATTTTAAAGGAAGAATTGCCATCGGCAGGATTCATAACGGGATAATTAAGGCCAACCAAGAAATAATGCATATAAATCATAATAATGAACAAAAAAAATACAAATTAATTTCTTTAATGACGTTTTTCGGACTGAAAAAAATTGATGCTAAAGAAGCTTTAGCAGGAGACATCGTTGCTTTGGCCGGCATCCCGGACATAACAATAGGAGAGACAATAACAGACCCTCAAAATCCAATGGTTTTGCCGATTATCAATATAGAACAGCCAACCGTAAAAATGACTTTTATGATAAATGACTCTCCTTTTGCCGGAAAAGAAGGGCAGTTTCCAACTTCAAGGCAGATAAAGGAAAGATTATATAAAGAATTGGAAACAGACGTCGCTTTAAAAGTTGAAGATATGGATAACAGACAATGGATTGTTTCAGGGCGCGGAGAATTGCATTTGTCTATTTTAATAGAAAGAATGCGCAGGGAGGGCTATGAATTTCAAGTTTCAAGGCCGCAGGTTATCACAAGAGAAATAAACGGACAAACAATGACTCCTTTTGAAAAGGTTTTTATTGAAGTTCCCGAAACTTATCGCGGGATAGTAATCCAAAAATTAGGAAGCAGGAAAGGAGAAATGGTGGAAATGAGAAATACCGGCAATACGGTGTTTTTAGAATTTATAGTGCCGACAAGAGGACTGCTGGGCTATAAAAGCGAATTTCTAACCGACACCAAAGGACTTGGAACAATAAATACATCTTTTTATCAGTACCAAGCGGACCCGGGAAATTGGTCAGAAAGAAGCCAAGGATCTTTAGTTGCCCATGAAACAGGAGAAACTAATCTTTATGGGCTAAGAAACGTCCAGAGCAGGGGGATTTTATTCTTTGGTCCGGGTGTTGTTGTTTATGAAGGCCAGGTTGTGGGGCAAAATTCAAGGTCTAATGATATAAGGCTAAATGTTTGTAAAACAAAACAGCTTTCAAACATGAGGTCCAGGGGCGAAGGAACCACAGAGCATTTTAATGTTCCGAAAACAATGGGATTGGAAAATGCGTTAGAGTATATAGGAGACGATGAATTAGTGGAAATTACTCCCAAGAGCATCAGAATCAGAAAAATACATCTAAAAGAAATTGATAAAAAAAGAGCAGACAGAAAAGAAAAAGAAAAACAAAACAACGATTGATGCTGTTTTGTTTTTTTAATATTGTTTTGCGAATAAGTCTGATTAAAAATCGCTTCTTTATTGGAGTGGTTTTTTTGCTATAATGAATAAATAGATTTTTAAAAATTTTCATAGGAGGATGTAAAAAATGGCAGGAAGCGAAATTATTAATTTAAATAATATCAGGCCGGAGATAAGAGAGGAAACCGCAAAATGGCTTCAAAAAAGAGATGGGCCGGGAGTTCCTAAAGAAAAAATAGATCTTTATACCGGGACAGCCCAAAATTTACTTAGAAACATGATTAAAACGTCAAAAGAAATAGGGATTGCGCCGGAAATATTACGGATATCTTTCAAGAGTAAATTTTGAAAAAACAATATCAAGAGGGTTTTTCCCTCTTTTTTTATCCGTGGATGCTTTAGTTGACGTTAATATTGGAAAGTTTTAAAATTAATATAAGGTTGGGAGTAAAGGCTGTGAGGTTTTTGGGGCTGCTTTTTTTAATCTTTTTTAATTATTACAATTAGAAACCGGTATATACCCCCAACCCCTACCTCCACAATTAGTTTTTTCACAATTTATCATATTTTTCAATACCCAAAGTTTTTTACTGAGGGTATTTATTTATCTAATTTGCTACTTTATTTAAGTAATGTTCTATGTGGACACCTGTTAGATTTTTACCAGATTGAATTTAAATTAGTAATTGACCCAAAAGAATTGACCGCTTTTTAATAAGGCCTCGCCCGTAGGCTTTAATCCTCTGGGCTATGGCCGAGGGCGGTTTTTTGGTAGAATAAAGAAATAAATTAAACTATAAAATTATGGAAGAAGATTTTATATTTTTAATGGCGATATCAGATTATGAGGTTGAAATAATATGTCAAAGGTTAAAGGAATCTGGAATAGAATATTTGGTTAAAGATAATAATGCAAATGCATGGCAAAGGCAATATGGAGGAGCAAGTTTATTAGGAAAAGAAATTTGTGTGAAACCTTCACAATTAGCTCAAGCAAAAGAATTATTAAATATAGAAGATAGTAGTTTAAAATTTCCTTCACAAGATAGAAAAATTTTTAAATTTTTAAAAATTCCAGTTACAATATATCTTCTTATTTTTTTTAGTTTAATTTTACTTTCGGTTTATTTCATAATAAAAAGTTATTTTGGAAATCTTTAAATTATAAAATTCAACAGGTTCTCTCAGCCGTAGCCCTACGGGCGAGGCTAATATAGTTCGCTAGGGGACCCATTCGTCGCTATGCTCCTCAGGGCAGGCCAAAATAAAATCGTCAAACAGGCGGTTTTTTTGGTAAAATTAAATTATATGATTAATACAACTTCTGTTTGCTATTTTATTTAAAAAATCTAAAATAGATATATTATTATATTATTGAAAATATGGAAAAAATACTTTCCAATCAAAAGGGAGAAAAACAATTACTTTTGGGCAACGAAGCTGTTATTAGAGGCGCCTTAGAATCAGGCGTTAGTTTTGTTTCTACTTATCCGGGAACTCCGGCTTCGGAAATCGGAAACATTTTTTTTAGAATCCACAAAGAAGCCGGCGTTTATTTTGAATTTTCTGTCAACGAAAAGGTAGCCATGGAAGCCGGGGTAGGGGCGTCTTATTCCGGAGTTAAAACTTTAGTGGCGATGAAAAATTTTGGCTTGAATGTTTGCATTGATTCTTTAATGCCTTTTGTTTATACCGGCAGTCCGGCTCCCACGGTACTAATGATTGCTGACGACGCTTCCTGCTGGAGTTCGGCCCAAGCCGAGGTTAACACAAGGCCCTACTCTTATTTGGCTCATATTCCGACAATAGAACCTTCCGACCCGCAGGAATGCAAGGAATTTACCAAATTTGCTTTTGAGCTTTCCGAAAAATTTAAAATTCCGGTTTTACTGAGATTGACCACTCGAGTTTCCCACCAGCAACAAATAGTAACCTTTGGCGAAATTCAAAAGCCAAATCCTAGGGGAACTTTTATAAAAAATCCCCATCAATTTGTCACTTTGCCTCCCAGGGTTCTGGAAATGAAAGCCGAACTTTTGGAAAAAATTGAAAAAATAAGAGATTTTGCCGAAAAAAGTAAAATTAACCGGATAGAAGGCAATAAAAAATCTCCAATCGGGATTATTACTTCCGGAGTTTCTTATCTTTATATCAAGGAAGCGATGGAAGAACTTAATCTTAATCTGCCCATTTTAAAATTGGGATTTTTCTATCCCTTACCTGAAAAGAAAATTAAAAATTTCCTTAAAGGATTTAAAAAAATATTAATAGTTGAGGAATTGGAGAATTTTCTTGAAAGAGAAGTAAAAGCAATAGCCAAAGGAGCGAATCCCAAAGTTAAAATTTTCGGCAAGGATTTGATATCTGAGGTTGGAGAATTGAGGCCGGAAAACGTAATCGAAGCCTTGGCTAAGGTTACCGGCAAGAAATATTCAAATCCGGTTGTGAAAACAAAAACACCGATTTTAAAAAGAAAACCCCAGCTGTGTCCGGGTTGTCCTTATTGGCTGGTTTTCTCGGCAGTAAAAAAAGCAGTTAACGAAAAAGAGGTGATTTTCGGAGGAGACATCGGTTGTTATATGCTGGCCGGCAATCCGCCACATTATCTTCAGGATTATTTATCTTGCATGGGTTCTTCCATTGGAATCGCCCATGGAATCAAAAAAGTCAGCGATCAGAAATTGATTGCTTTTATCGGGGATTCTACTTTTTTTCATGCCGGACTTCCCGCTTTGATAAATACCGTTTTTAACAAATCTAATCCTCTGATTATTATAATGAACAACCAGACAACAGGCATGACCGGGCATCAGCCCCATCCGGCAGCACCCAAAGAAGGGGAGCCTTTAAAAATTGAAGACGTGGTGAAAGCCCTGGGAGTTAAAAATATGAAAATTGTTGACCAGGGAAACCAAGAAGAAATGATAAATACCATCAAAGAATTTTTAAATAAAACAGAGGTTTCTGTGATTATCGCCCGGAGACCTTGCGTATTTGTGGCTAAAAAATAAACAGCATGAAAAATAAAATAAATCAATTTAATATAGTTATTTGCGGAGTCGGAGGTCAGGGATTAATAACTATGACTAAAATTTTAGCCATAGCCGCTCAGGAAGAAGGTTATGAGGCTAAAACCTCAGAGCTTCACGGATTGGCCCAGAGAGGAGGTTCAGTAGAAACCCATGTCAGATTCGGTAAAAAAATCTATTCTCCACTGGTAAAAGCCGGAGGCGCTGATTTAATAATTGCCCTTGAAGCCCAGGAAGCCGTAAAAGCATCTTTTTATGCATCGAAAAAAACCGGAACCGTATTTTTGATAAATAAATTTTTAACTCCGATTATCGAACAAGAATTAATACCTCTTGAAAAGATTTCCAAGACTTTGGAAGATTTTTCCAAAAAGACATTGATTGTCCCGGCGACCGAAGTTACTCAAAAGGAATTTAACAATTCGGTTTTGGCCGGAACTTATTTACTGGGAAAAGCAATTTATCAGGATTTAATCCCGCTTAAGATACCGTCGATTTTGAAAGCTATGCAAGAGATAGTGCCGGATAAATTTCTGGAAATTAATAAAAAAGCATTTGAGCTCGCCGGTAATTTAGAAAAACAAAAATAAAATTTATGGACGACCAGAAGAGAGTAGAAAACTTTCTTCAAGATTTTTCCCGCCAGTTATCTCAAAGAGCTGGCGGCGATTTAGATTTTATATTGCTTTTTGGCAGTGCGGCTCGGGGAGAGTGGAGGAGAGGAATCAGCGACATTGATTTGATTATTCAAGTCAAAGACTCAAAAAAGAAAAAATGGTTTTTGAAAGAAGCGGAAAATATATTTTGGGAGCTGGATAAAAAATATGAGACCAAGTTTGATGAAGTTTGCTCAACAGGGGGAAAAAAAGAAGCCATTAATAATATTTTAGAAAAAACAAGACTTTACGTGCCTTTTCAGGTTTTCGGTCCGGGAGACATAGATTGGTCAAAGAGCGAAATTAAAGAAAAAAGTTTGGTTATCGGAGCTAAATTATTCGCTTCCCAGGCAATGATTTTCAAAAACATGAAATATGAGGGCAAGATTTTATACGGCCGGGATATAAAAAAAGAGATTCAATTCAAGGCAACTTTATGGGAAAAAATTAAAGCACTTTTAATTCCTTTTTATATCGCTTTTTTTTCCATTTTTGTATCTTTATTCTTCCCTAAAACCGCTTTAAAGCTGTCCGATAAAGCGGTTATTTATTCAATAGGTTCAACTTTTTTCTTTTTAGACAAGCTTCCCAGACAGAATTTAAAAGAAAATGTTCAAGAACTGGAAAAAGAAATACACAGCTTTGACGGTTACAAATTTAATATTTTTTTGATGGCAGAAACGGATTTTTTATTAAGTTTCGCCCATCAAAATTTTTTAAATTTTCAATTCGTTAAAGATGCCATTAAAATTAAACATAACTGGCAGGAAGAAAGCAAAAAATTCGGCCGATGGCGAATATTTAAATTCTGTTCGAGAACGCTTTTATTTGTTAACTCAATGAATTGGTACGCCATATTAAGAGCTGATAAGCAGAAAATATTTTTAAAAACCTTGTTTGTTTTAAGAACAGCGGCCTTGTTAATAATAATTTGCTTTTTGCTTTATTATCTAATAAAATAAAATTCTTTGATGTCGTTTAGATATGATATGCTAAGTAATACAAGGCTATTTTTTAAAAGTTTAAAACTATAAGTTAAAAAAACATTTTAATTTTATGCAAGCTGTTATTTTAGCCGCCGGCGAATCTTCCAGATTTTGGCCGATTAATGGTTGCCACAAATCTCTTATTAAAATAATGGGGAAACCTTTAATTTTATCTTTAATTGAAGGAATAAAGGAAAATGGCATAAAAGAAGCGATAATCGTTCAGGGGCCCAAAAAAGAGATTCAAAAAGAGCTCAAAAATTATAAAATTTCCATACCAATAAAATACGTAGTGCAACCTGTGCCTTTGGGGACGGGAGACGCGATTTTAAAGGCTCAAAAAAATATAAAAGAAAACTTTTTTGTTTTAAACGCCGAAAGAGTAGATGCTAAGGAGCATATTGCTCCGATTTTGGAAAAGTTTAAAAAAGAAAAGGCAATAAATAAAATAATATTACTGGCGGGGAAAACCTTAACTCCCTGGCTTTACGGCATTTTAAAAGTTAAGGGCGATAAGGTGATAACATTGATTGAAAAACCAAAGCCGGGAGAGGAACAGTCTGATTTAAAAATAGTCGGAACCTATTTTTTCCCGAAAGATTTTTTAAATTATATTAAAAGAGTTCAGCCCAGCGTTCGTTCTTTGGGAGATGCTATCTCTTTATACGCCAAAGAGAAAGAGGTCAAAATAGTCAATATTAACAAGGAAACATTTGCTTTAAAGTATTCCTGGCATTTATTTGACTTAAGGAATTACATATTCGACAAAATGTTGCAAGAAAAAATTTCCAAAACAGCAAAAATTGCCAAATCGGCAAAAATAGAAGGCAAGGTTTTTATCGGAGAAAACGTTAAAATTTTTGAAGAAGCTTTTATTAAAGGGCCTTGTTATATTGGAGATAACTCTATAATCGGAAGCAATGCTTTAATAAGAGATTATACTAATTTGGAAAACAACACTTTAATCGGCGCTTTTGCGGAAGTTACGAGGTCCGTTTTCCAGGATAATTGCCAAACTCATTCGGGTTATTTTGGAGACTCAATATTTAATACAAATTGTAAGGTTGGAGCCGGAACCGTTACCGCCAATATAAGGCTCGACAAAGGAAAGATAAAATCTTTTCTAAAGGGAGAAAAAATCGACACCGGTCTAGATAAATTTGGAGCAGTAGTCGGAAAAAATACAAGAATTGGAATTAACGTTTCTTTGATGCCCGGAGTTTTAATAGGTTCTAATTGCCAGATTGGTCCCCAATCTTTAGTTTTTGAAAATATCAAAGATAACACTGTTTTTTATACAAAAGCTGAGGGAGTAATTGAGCAAAAATAAAAGAAAAAACAATTAAATTACCGGATTTTGAACCGGTATTTTTATTTGCTCTTTGGAACAAACAACAATAAAATAGATATATAATATAAAATTTAAAATGAAACCAAGCAAAGAAATAAAAATATTAAGTTTGAGCTTTTTATTTATTTTTCTTGGATTTGCCGGAGTTCAGCAGTACCTTACTTCTTTTTTTTCTGAAGCAGGAATAGCTGAGGTTGGTTTTCGGTCTTTAATTTTAATTTATTTATTTTTTATTTTATTTAATCCTTTGGCAGCGGTTTTTGCTTCTAAGTATGGCGGAAAAAAATCAATGCTTATCGGTTCCATTTTTTATTTTATTTTTATCTTCTTTTTACTTTCAAAATCTCCTTACTTAATTTACTTAATTTCAGTTTTTCTAGGGATTGGCGCTTCTTTGCTTTGGACAGGGCAAAATAGTTTTTTAATAAGAGCGAGCGATGAAAAGTCTTATGGAAAAAATTCGGGATTTTTTACTTCCCTTCAATCTTTCGGTTCCGCCGTTGGAGTTGTTTTACTGGGATTTTTAATTGGAAAGTTTTTATTTAAATTACCGATTTTATTTTTTTCTTTTTTTCCCTTAATGGGTTTTTTATTGCTTTTTACTTTAAAAGATTTAAAAAAAGAAGAAAAAATATCAAATAATTTCAGGCTTATTAAAAAATCAATTTTAAGCTTAACAGCCCTTAGATTGGCAAGTATTTATTTTGCCGTGCAGTTTATTTTTGGCTTGGTAATTGGAATTATCCCGATTGAAATTAAAAATATTTTTGGCGCACCCTGTGTTGGAATTTTATCTTCTTTGTTTTATATTTTGCCATTTTTATTTTCCTATTATTTGGGAGGATTATCCGACATTATCGGAAGAAAAAAAATGATAATTTTGTCATTTTTTTTAATTATCGTTGGCCTTTTTTCGTTTATTTTTTCAAATCATGGATTTTTTTTGATATTGGGAATAATTTTATTGGCTATAAATTCGGCGATTATGAGGCCGGTAACCGCCGCTTTTATTGGAGACATAAGCAACAGCAAAAATCTCGAATTTATAACGGCTTTATTTTGGATGGTTCAGACAATAGGAGTGATTACTGCTTTATTAATTTCTCAATTATTTATTTATGAAATTAAAACCATCTACTTAATTTCCATTTTTGTCATATTAATTTCCTTGGTAATTATTTTGCCCCTTTTCCGGTTAAAAATAGAAAAAATAAAAGAAAAACTCTCTCAAGAAATTTATTAATTTTTTTTACGAAATTTTTTAGTTTTGACCGCGTTTCTTTATTGACATAATTTGAATTATCTTTAAAATAAAGCAGGTTCTTTAAAATATAGGAGGATTTGATATGGATAAAATTGATGTTTGGAAATACATTAATGAAGAATTAAAGAAAGGGAAACTTCACGCCACCTTAATAGACCCAGACAAACAAGAGCCGAAAATAGCCGGAAAGTTGGGTAAAAAATTTACAAAAATGGGAACTAGTTTTGTAATGGTTGGCGGGTCTACATTAGAATCACAGCAACAAGTTGACGATACGGTAATAGCCATTAAAGAAAATACAGA
Organism: Candidatus Nealsonbacteria bacterium; assembly: GCA_026396195.1. Lineage (NCBI taxonomy): Bacteria > Candidatus Nealsoniibacteriota > Candidatus Nealsoniibacteriota bacterium. Next base: position 25,888 of record JAPLXH010000010.1, on the reverse strand, counting down.
TTTGCCGGTTATTCTATTTCCTTCTGGTGCAAGATTTTTAAGTCCATACGCCGACGCCTTATTGTTTATGAGCCTTTTGAATTCTAGAAATCCAAAGTATATTATTCGAGAACAAGCAGAAGCTTCTTTGTATATCGAATCCATTGGCATGCAGACCATTTCAATGGGATATTTAGTGATTGAACCTGGGATGACCGTTGGGAAGAAGGGAGAGGCAGACTTAATTAAAAGAAATGATACGAAAACAGCAGTGAAGTTTCTTCTTGCCGCTAAACGATTTGGATTTCAGACTTTTTATGTAGAAGCAGGTTCAGGCGCGAATGAAACGGTTCCAGAAAAAATGATAGAATCGATAAAGGCTTTAATTGAAAATATTTTATTTGTTGGGGGCGGCATTAAAGACATTAAAACCGCAGAGAAAACGGCGAAAGCTGGAGCAGATATTATAGTGACAGGAAATGCTATTGAAGGAATAAACGATGCAAAGATGAAAAATATTATCAAGGCGATAAATAATAGTTAAAAAATGAGCGTCCATAACGACGCTTTTTTTATTGGATAATTTAGGTTAAACTAAAGATAAAATAAAAATGAAGATTATTAAAGAAAAATCAAAAGGGACAATCCAAGAGGCGGTTAAAGCCATTACAAAAGGAGAAGTTTTGGTTTTGCCGACCGATACGGTTTACGGATTAATAGCTGATGCTACTTCTAAAAGGGCCGTAGAAAAAATTTTTAAGATTAAAAATCGGCAGAAATCAAAGTCTTTACCTGTTTTTGTTCAAGATATTGCAATGGCAAAAAAAATGGCCAAAATAAGCAATAGCCAAGAGAAATTTTTAAAAGAAGTTTGGCCGGGCAAGGTAACCGTTGTTTTAGAAAAAAGAAAAGATTGTAAACTGCCCAAAGCTGTTTTTGGCGGGAAAAATACGATAGGATTTCGATTGCCCGATTATAAACTGATAAATGTGTTGCTTGAAAAAATAAACAAACCCTTAATCGGAACTTCAGCTAATATTTCCGGCAAGGGCGACTTTATTGAGATTAAAAAAATTATAAATCAGTTTAAAAATAAAAAATATAGGCCCGATATTATTGTTGACGCCGGTAATCTTAAAAAAAGTAAAATCTCAACCGTGATTGATTTTAGCAAAAGGATGCCCGAAATTTTGAGAATTGGTCAGGTTTCAAAAGACAAAATATCAAAAAAATATAATAAAAAAATAAAATGAAAAATAAAATAGAAAAAATTAAATTGGCAGTTTTAATCGGAAAAGGCGGCAGATTAAAAGCGATTTATCAATGCGTTAAAAAAATAAAAAATGCAGATTTAACTTTGGTCGTTTCCCATAAAAAAATATCTCCGGGCGTGGAATGGGCTAAAGAAAAGGGGATAGAATCTTTTTATTTCAGACTAAGCGATTGGAAAGAATCCAGGGAGGCTTATAATCTGGAGCTGGCCGATATTTTAAAGAAAAAAAATGTGAACTTGGTGATTTTGGCCGGTTGGGACTTGGTTCTTTATCAAGAATTTTTAAATTGTTTTTTAAATAAAGTTATTAATATTCATCCTTCTTTGTGCCCGGCTTTTCCGGGAATGGATGCCGAGAAAATGGCCTTGGATTACGGAGTAAATTACACCGGCTGTACTTTGCATTTTGTAGACCCCGGGGTCGATACCGGAGCCATAATTTTGCAAAGAGCAATTGAGATAGGGCCCAAGGAAACAGTGGAGAGTTTGCAAAAAAAGATACACCAAAAAGAAGAAGAAATTTTATGCAAAGGCATAAAATTATTTTGCCAGGGAAAATTAAAAATAGAGGGGAATAAAGTTTTAATAAAATAAATGGAGGCTTTTATTTTTCAGGCAATTAATAATTTAGCCTTAAAAAATATCTGGTTGGATAGTTTTGGGCTTTTTTTTGCGATATATTTTCCATATATTTTGGCCTTTTTTTTGTTATTGTTTTTATTTTTTGATTATAAAAAATATCGCTTGGTGGTTTTGCAATCTTTTATAGCCGGATCTTTAGCTAGGGGAATTGCCGAAATTATTCGTTTTTTCGTGGACAGGCCCCGCCCTTTCGTTAACAACGAGGTTAATTTTTTACATATTAAGTCTTTTATAGAAGATATAAGCAGCCGTTCTTTTCCTTCAGGACATGCTTCCTTTTTTTTCGGGATATCAACGGTTTTGTTTTTTTATAATAAAAAATTGGGAATTATTTTTTTTCTGGCCAGTTTGCCCATTGTTTTTGCCAGAATTTACTGCGGAATTCATTGGCCATTGGATATCGTGGGAGGATTTATCGTGGGAATTTTTTCAGGCATTTTAGTGCTCAAGATTTTTGAAAAACTTAAAAAACAATAATAAATTAAAACTAAAAAACTCCCTGAGAGAGAGTTTTTTAGTTTTAAGTGCCGGGGGAGGGAGTTGAACCCTCAAGCCCTTGCGGACAGTGGATTTTGAGTCCACCCTGTATGCCAATTCCAGCACCCCGGCTTAATTTTTAAATTATCAAACTAAGACTTTTTGTCAAACCTGCTCTAAGTCTCCTGATTATTTTGAGACAAGGGAGGATTAATTTCTTCTTTTGAATCGCATTCTTTGTTGGAACACTTTATTTGTTCTTTTTTTGTTTTTACTAAAAGCGAACCGCATTTTTTGCAAATTTCACCGGTTGGCTTATTCCACAAAGCAAAATCGCATTTAGGGAAAAGATTGCAGCCGTAAAAAATTTTTTTCCTTTTCGTTCTTTTTTCAGTAATTTCTCCGCTTTTACATTTCGGGCATTTAATTCCCAATTTTAAGCTGGGCAAGCTTTCGGTATGCTTGCATTTGGGAAAACTTGAGCAAGCAAGAAATTTTCCAAATTTTCCAAATCTGATGATTAAAGGAGCGCCGCATTTAGGGCATTTTTTTTCGGTTTTTTCCGTCAAATCTTTTTTTATAACTTCTTTTTCTTTTTTTGAAAGATTTATTTCAAATGGTTCGTAAAAACTCCAAAGAACTTTTACCCAATCTTTTTTGCCCTCGGCGATTTCGTCCAGCTCTTCTTCCATTTGGGCGGTAAATTTAATATCCACGATTTCTTTGAAGTGTTCAACTAACAAATCGTTAACCATTACTCCGATTTCAGTCGGCTGAAATTGCCTTTTTTCGTTTTTTTCCACATAATTTCTTTCTTGGATAGTGGCTAAAATGGGAGCATAAGTCGAGGGCCGGCCAATGCCGTTTTTTTCCAATTCTTTAATCAAAGTGGCTTCGGTAAATCTTGCGGAAGGCAGGGTAAAATGTTGAGAAGGCAAAATGCTTAAAAATTCCAAGATTTCGTTTTTTTCCAAAATGGGCAACTCGGTTTCTTTGATTTTTAAAGGATAAACTTTTAAAAACCCGTCAAATTTTAAAGTTTGGCCATTGGTTCCGAAAATATACCCCTCATTATCATCCTGACTTGTCGGGAGGTTCGGGGCAGGATTTTTGGCTTCAATCTCAATTGAAGTATGGTTGAAAATAGCTTTTGCCATTTGGCAAGCGATAAATCTTCGCCAAATAAGGTCATAGAGCTTGAAGTTGTTTTCGTCCAGTTCTAATTTATCCGGCGATTTATCCGGATAAGCCGGCCTTATTGCTTCATGGGCTTCTTGAACCTTGCCCTTCGCTTTATATTTTCTTAAAAATCCCGCCCAATATTTTTCACCGTAATTTTCGTTTATAAATTTTTTGGCGGAAAAGAGGGAAAGTTCGGATAAATTCAAAGAATCGGTCCGGTGGTAAGTGATAAACCCTTTTTCGTAAAGGTTCTGAGCCAATCTCATTGTCAGCTTTGCGGGAAATTTAAATCTTTGCCAGCTTTCTTGCTGGAGGGTGCTGGTTGTGAAAGGAGGCAAGGGGTTTTTTTCGTTTTCTTTTTTTTCAACACTTATTATTTTATATTCCGCTCCTTTCAATTCTTGGAGGATTTTTTCAGCCTCTTTGCTGTTTTTAATTTCCAATTTCGCCAGGATTTTTCCGTCTTTTTTAATTAAAATAGATTCAAAATTTTTTTCGTCTTTTTTAAAAGAGGTCGTAATTTGCCAATATTCTTGGGGAATAAAATTTTTGATTTCTTTTTCTCTGTCGGCAATTAATCTTACCGCTACCGATTGGACCCTGCCGGCCGATAATCCTCTCATCATTTTTTTCCATAAAAACGGAGAGAGTTTGTATCCCACTAATCGGTCTAAAATCCGGCGGGCCTGCTGGGCGTTAACTAAATTTATATCTATTGCCCGGGGATTTTTAAGGGCTTCTTTAATGGCGGACTTGGTAATTTCATGAAAAACGATTCTTTGATAAGAATCTTTTTTATTTAATTCCAGGGCCTCGACTAAATGCCAGGCGATTGCTTCTCCTTCCCGGTCTTCATCGGTCGCCAGAATGACTGATTTTGATTTTTTTATTTCCTTCTTTAACAACTGAACATTTTTTTTGGCTTTTGTCGGAATTATATATTCGGGCTCAAAATCATTTTTTATTTTTATTCCCAGTTTGCTTTTAGGCAAATCTCGGACATGCCCATAAGAAGAAAGGACCTTGTAAGAAGGGCCTAAAAATTTACCGATGGTTTTTCCTTTAGTTGGCGATTCAACGATTATTAATTGCATAAATATTTCCGCCTAAATTTCTTATTTTGTTTTTAATTTCCAGAATGGTTAAAGTTTTGTTTACAATAGAAGTTTGAAGCTTGGCTTTTTTTATTATCTCGTCTATGTGGAGAGAGCCTTCAAGAAGAGTTTTTAAAATTATATTTTCTTCTTCGTTTTCGCCCATTAACTTTTCTTTATTCTTTTTACCTGATAAATTTAATTCTTGCAAAATATCTTGGGAGGTTTGAATTAATTTTGCCCCTTTTTTTATTAAATAATGGCAACCCTGGGAGTTGGAAGAATAAATGGAGCCGGGTACGGCAAAAACTTTTCTTTTTTGGGAAAAAGCGCAATTAGCCGTGATTAAAGAACCGCTTTTTTCTTTAGCTTCTATAACTAAAACTCCCAAAGAAAGGCCGGAAATAATTCTATTTCTTTGGGGAAAGGTAAAACGGGTTCCTCGGGTGCCTGGCGGATATTCCGAAAGCAGGGTTCCTCCTTTTTCTATTATTTTTTTTGCTAATCTTAGATTAGATTGGGGATAAATACTTTTTTCATCCAAGCCGGTGCCTAACACCGCAATTGTTCGCTTATTTCTTTCTATGACCGAAGAATGAGCAAAGGTATCAATTCCTGGGGCTAAACCTGAGACAATAGTCAGTCCTGATTCGGATAGGTCTCCGGCCATATCCCAAGCAACCTGCTTTCCGTAAGAAGAAAATCTTCTGGTTCCTACAATCGCAAAACATAATTCGTCGGATAATATATTTCCTTTTAAATAAAGCTCTTTGGGCGGTTTTTGGATTTTTTTTAAAAGATTCGGATAGTTTTTATCTTCAAATGAAATTTTTTTTATTTCTTCCATGCTTAATTGTTTTTTAATTTTTCTACAGCTTCGTTCAGCATTTGGCAATATAGGTTTAAACCCACTTTGTTTACGTTGCCCGATTGTTCTTTTCCCAGAATATTACCGGCGCCCCTGATTTCCAAATCCTTCAAAGCAACCCTATATCCGGAACCCGGTTCCTCGGCTTCCTTTAAAGCTTTTAATCTTATTTTAGCAAGATCCGACAATTTTTTACTATAGAGAAAAAAAGCAAAGGATTGGACGTCAGACCTGCCGATTCTTCCCCTTAATTGATAGGCCTGGGAAAGTCCCAATCTTGCGGCGTCGGCCACAATTAAAGTATTAACATTGGATAAGTCCAGGCCGTTTTCAATTATTGTTGTCGCCACTAAGATATCAAATTTTTTATTTCTGAAATCTTCCATTGTTTTTATCAAATCTTTTTCTCCAATTCGGCCGTGAGCAATGCCTACTTTGGCTCTGGGTATCAAATTTTCCAAGAATTTTTTTACAGCCTCAATATTGTCTATGCGATTATGCAAATAATAAACCTGGCCTTTTCTTGCCAATTCTTTTTCAATTGATTCTTTAATTATTTTTTCCGACCAAGGGAGAATAAAAGTTTTTATTGCCAGACGGCCTGGTGGAGGAGTATAGATTAAGCTTATTGATTTAAAATTAGAAAGGCCCAAATATAAAGTTCTTGGAATCGGGGTCGCTGAAAGACTGAGAACATCAAGATTGGTTCTTATTTTTTTTAACGCTTCCTTTTGTTTTACTCCGAATTTTTGTTCATCATCAATAATTAAAAGTCCAAGGTTTTTAAATTCAACGTCTTTTGATAATATGCGATGAGTTCCTATCGCAATATCGATTGAGCCGTTTTTCAAATCTTTGATTATTTTTTCTTGGGTTTTTTTTGATTCCAATCTGGAAAGCCGGGTTATTTTAATCGGCAGATTATCAATTCTTTTTTTAAAATTTTGGAAATGCTGTTCAGCTAAAATAGTGGTCGGGCAGATTAAAACAGCCTGCAAACCGGAGCAAACGGCTTTAACGGCCGTTCTTAAGGCAATTTCCGTTTTTCCAAACCCCACATCTCCGCAAACCAACCTATCCATGGGTTGGTTTTTTTCCAAGTCTTGGCTTATTTCTTCCAGCGCCTGAAGCTGGTCGGGCGTTTCTTCGTATTCAAAGTTGCCTGATATTTGTTTTTGGATTTCATCATTTAAAACATAAGGAGCCCTGACGGTTGTCTCTCTTTTGGCGTATATTTCTAAAAGTTCTTTTGCCAAATTTTCCGCATCTTCTTTTATTTTTTTCTTTGTTTTTTGCCAAATAGAAGAGCCCAGTCTTGAAATTTTAGGTTCTGTGAATCCTATATAACGGGAAAGTTTTCTTTCCAGTCCCAAGGGCACGTACAGTTTATCTTGCTGGGCGTATTCTAAAAGATAATATTTTAAATTTCCTTTTTTTTCTTCAAAAAAACCGATGAATTTTCCGATTCCATGATCCAGATGAACCAAATATTCATTAATTTTCAATCCTTTTAAGTCCGAAAAAAATTTTTGTGATTTTAGTTTGTTTTTTAAAATTTTTTTCGCTTTTTCTTCGTCTTGGATTGAAATCTCCAGCTTTTCAATGCTTTCCAAAAGGTTGCCCAGGAAATCAAACCTGACGGCATAGTTTAGATTTATCGGGAAAAGCTCGATTATTCCCCCGGAATGGGAAAATTCACCAATCTCAGACACTTTATATACTTTTTCATATCCCATTTCGTCCAACTTTCTTAATACTTCAGACAGGTTTGATTTTTTTCCTTTTTCCAGAAAAAGAACATTATCTTGAAAAAAAGACTGGGTTTTTTGATTGTGCAATATTTTTTTAAAATTTTCTTCAAACCAAAAATTCGGCTTTTTTAAAAAGTAAGGACAAAGGCTGGCGACTAAAACTTGATTAATTGATTTTTCAGATTTTTTTTCTTCCATTAAATGAAATCAAAAAACAACCTCTTTTTTAAAATAGGGAGGAGGTGATTTCGATTGACAAATTTATAAATTCAATTATAATATAGAATATCTTTAATGCAAGATTTTTTTATTTTTCCGGCTATCTGAGAGTAGCGAAAATTAAGCAATCCCTCCTTTATCTTAATTAATAGCTTAAAGATTTAGGGATTCTGAGCTTATGCTTTGATTCTCTAATCGCTCGCAGGTAGCCTGAAGCATAAAAAGCTTCCTTGAACATTAAAAAAGGAGAATGATTAGAAATGATAAATATCTATATGTTAAGAGAAATAGCTCAGAAATTATTGATAGGCCTTACCGGAAAGTTTCCGAAAAATATTACTCCCAACCAGTGGACAGTTATTTCTTTTTTGTTTGCGGTTTTTTCCGGGATTTTTATTTTTTTATCAGGAAAGCTTAATAATCCCTATTGGTTAATTTTAGCCGGAATTTTTTTGTTCTTTAGCTCTTTATTAGACGCTATTGATGGCATAATAGCCAGACAAAGAAATTTAGCCAGCAAAAAAGGAGATTTTCTTGACCATGTTTTTGACCGTTTTTCCGACATAATTCCTATTTTAGGAATTGTTTGGGCGGGTTACATCGGTTGGGAAATAGGAATGATTGCTCTTTCTATTATATCGCTGGTATCATATCTGGGCGTTCAAGTTCAGGCTTTGGGAATCCAAAGAGAATACCGGGGTTTGATGGGAAGAACTTACAGATTGGTTATTTTGAATCTGTTTATTTTCCTAAACGCATTTTGGACAGAGAAAATCGGCTTGGCGCAGTTTCAGTTCAGTTTATTGGGTTGGGCAATGATAATTTTCGTAGTTTTCGGAGGCATCACTATCGTCCAAAGGTTTATTTATGCCCTTGGGGCGATAGAGAGTCAGAGGTAAAATATCTTTTTACCTCTTTTTTTGTTGATTAAATTGATTCATTGCTTTTTCTAATCCTTTTTGGATAGTTGTTTCTATCGCTTTTGTTGTTACTTTAATTACTTCTTGAATTTTTTCGTTTTCTTTTTTATTTAATTTTTGAAGAACGAATTTTTCCGGATTTTTTATTTTTTGGTCGTCAGGTTTGATTCCAATTCTGAATCTTGCGAAATTTTTACTTTTTAATTCAGAAATTATTGACTGAACGCCCTTATGGCCGGCTGCTCCTCGGTTTTTGGCGATTTTAATTTTACCCAAAGGAAGGTCTAAATCGTCATGGATAACTATTAAGCTGCTGGCCGATTTTTTATGATAAAAAAGTAATTTTTTTACGCTTTTTCCCGAAAGGTTCATGAAATTCAGGGGTTTGGCCAGAATGATTAACTCTTCTTTTATTTTTCCTTTGCTGATTTCGTTTTCTGTTTTTTTTATTTTTTCCCAATCAGAAAAAGAATAATCTTTTTGCCATTTTTGGCAGATAAAATTCAAAACTCTTTGGCCCAGATTATGCCAAGTTTCCTCAAATTTTTTTTCGGGATTTCCCAAACCAACAATTAAAATCATTTTTTTATTATATCACAATAAAAACATAATAATTAGAAAAATCTTGTTTAAATAAAAAAAAGTGATATAATGTAAAAACTAAATATTATAAAAAATAGCATGAAGAATTTGTTGTCTTTTGTTTTCGAGGTTTTAAAAATAGTAGTCATCGCCCTTGTGATAGTGGTTCCGGTGCGATATTTTTTATTTCAGCCGTTTATTGTAAAAGGCCAATCAATGGACCCTAATTTTTCCGATGGCGATTATTTGATTATTGATGAAATTTCCTATCGTTTCAGGGCTCCCGAGAGAGGAGAGGTGATTGTTTTTGACGCTCCCAATGACCCTTCTTCGCGTTATATAAAAAGAATCATAGGCTTGCCCGGAGAGACAATAAAGATTGAGGGCGGGAAGGTTTTTCTTTTTCAAGACGGAAAATACCAGGACCTTAAAGAAGATAAATATCTTTCTTCGGAGGTTAAAACCTTCGGAGACGTTCAAACAACCTTAAACTCTCAAGAATATTTTGTTTTAGGAGATAACCGCTTTGTCTCGGCTGATTCAAGAAAATTCGGCATTTTACTTAGAGACAAGATAATAGGCAGGGTTTATTTGAGGGCTTGGCCTATTTCCGCTTTTTCTAAAATTGAATCTCCAAGTTATTCTTATTAATTTATGTCCAGAGAAAAAAAATTAAAATTTCAGGTTCCCTACGGGATGCATGATATTCTTCCGCGGGACCAAAAATATTTTCAAGAAATTTTAAAAACAGTTCAAACTGTTGCCGAGTTTTACGGTTTCAGGAAAATTGAAACTCCAATCGTGGAAAATGCCGAGCTTTTTTCAAAAGGAACCGGAAGCGACACGGATATTGTTGAGAAAGAAATGTATACCTTTAAAACTAAAGGGGGAGATTTACTGGCCTTAAGGCCGGAAGGCACCCCTCCCATTGTAAGAGCTTATATTGAGCATGGCATGCAATCCTTGACGCAACCTGTAAAATTATGGCATTGGGGGCCATTTTTCAGGCACGAGAGACCGCAGGCAGGCAGATATCGTCAATTTTTTCAGGCGGGATTCGAGGTTCTGGGGGAAAGAAGTTCGGTAATTGACGCGGAAATTATTCAGGTTTTTTATTCCATTTTTGAAGAATTGGGTTTTAAAAATTTAGTCATAGAAATAAACAGCATCGGAGACAGCCAATGCCGCCCGTATTATAAAAAAACGCTGTCGAGCTATTTTAAATCCCGCCAGTCTTCCCTTTGCGTTGATTGCCGGCGTCGGGCTAGAGAAAATCCTTTAAGAGTTTTAGATTGCAAGGATGAAAAATGTCAAAGAATCATTAAATCTGCTCCTCAAATTGTGGACTATCTTTGTCCGGAATGCCACGAATATTTTAAAGAAGTTTTAGAGTTTTTAGATGACTTGGGTCTTCCTTACCAATTAAATCCTTATTTGGTCAGAGGATTGGATTATTATACCAAGACCGTTTTTGAAATTTTTTCCACAGAACCTTCAAACCCAGATAATGCTTCGGAATCGGGTTTGGTCAGGCATGCTTTAGCCGGCGGAGGAAGGTATGATAAATTGGTGAAGCTTTTGGGTGGGAAAGACACTCCTGGCTGCGGCGGAGCCATGGGCATTGAAAGAATTGTAGAAATAATGAAAGGAAGAAAAATGAAATTTAAAAACGGACAAAGGCCAAAAATATTTTTAGCCCAATTGAGCAAGAAAGCCAAAAGAGAAAGCTTAAAGCTGATAGAGGAATTTCGTAAAGCTAAAATTCCCATTGCGCATTCTTTAAGCAAGGATTCTCTGGGCGCCCAAATGAAAATCGCCGATAGATTAGGGGTAAAATATGTTTTGATTATAGGGCAAAAAGAAGTGGTAGAAAAAGAAGTTTTAATAAGAGATATGGAAAACGGAAAACAGAGGTCGATAGAAAACGGCCGGATAGTTAAAGAAATGAAAAAAAAGATTTAAATTTTCGAATGGAAGAATGTTTTTTTTGTAAAATTATCAATAAAGAAGTACCGACAGAAATCGTTTATCAAGATAACGATGTTTTTGCTTTTAAAGACATTCATCCTTTGGCCCCGGTTCATATTTTAATTATTCCCAAAAAGCATATCGCCAGAATTTCAGACATCAAAGACAAAGATCAAGCTTTGATGGGAAAAATTATTTTGACAGCGAAGAAAATAGCTGATAGTCTGAATATATCAAAATCGGGATATAAACTCTTATTTAGAGTGGGTCGTCACGGCGGACAAGAGGTTGAACACGTTCATTTGCATCTTATCGGCGGTTCTTCTCTTTCTGAGGATATTCGTCCCATTTAAAGATAATTTTAAATATATGGTCTTAGAAGTTAAAAAAAAGCCAAGAGAAACAACTCAGAGTTTAATGAGGCGTTTTTCCCAGCAATTCAGAAGAAGCGGAACTTTGATACAGGCCAGAAAAGTAAGGTTTAGGGATAAAACTAAAAGCCAAGGGGCTGTTAAAAAAGCCGCTCTGAGAAAAGAAGAGCTTAAAAAACATTATCAAAAATTGGCTAAATTGGGATAATTTTCTAATTTAGAAAAATATGAATCTTAAAGAAAAGATTCAAAAAGATTTATACTCTGCTCTTAAAGAAAAAGACGAAAATCGGGCTTCTACCTTGAGATTTTTGAATGCCCAGATTTTAAACAGGGAAAAGGAAAAAAGATTTAAATTAGCCAAGGGGAAAGAGGCGGGCGCAAACAACTTAGCGAACCAAAGCAACCTGACTGACGAAGAAATAATAGAAGTGATGATGTCTGAAATCAAAAAAAGAAAAGAAGCGATTTTGGCGTTTGAAAAAGGAAACCGGAAGGATTTGGCTGAAAAAGAAAGGAAAGAAATCGATATTTTAAGAGGTTATTTACCGGAACAGTTGCCGGAAGAAGAAGTCAGGAAAATGGCTGAGGAAACGATTAAAAAAATCGGAGCAAAGGACATAAAAGAAATGGGCAAGGTAATGAAGGAATTGTCTCCTCAGATAAAAGGCAGAGCAGAAGGGGGATTGGTAAGCAAAATCGTTAAAGAGTTTTTGTCCTGACTTTGAGCTAAAAAATCTTAAAATTTTAGCGGAACCTAATAATTCTTAAAGTTATTGGGCTTTTTTGTTTTATTTTTTATGTTATTATATTTTATATGAATAAATTAGCGTTATTTGATATAGACGGAACTTTAATTAATGGTTTTAAAGGGCATATGTTTGCTTTCTCCAAGGCATTTTTAAAAGTTTACAAGATAAAAACAAGCATCGAGATTATTAATTATCATGGCATGACCGACCAGCAAATAATAACAGACGTTTTAAAGAAAAATAATTTGGATGATAAAAGTATAAAATCTAAATTAAAAGAATGCATGGAAGCAATGATATATTTTTTCAATAAAATCATCGACAAAGAAGAAATTATTTTGCTGGAAGGAGTCAAAGATTTATTAAAAGAATTATAATAAAACAATATTTTAATGGGATTGGTAACCGGAAATTTAGAAACCATTGCAAGATTAAAAATGAAAAAAATTGGCATGAATAATTATTTTAAGGTTGGCGGTTTTGGGAGCGATGACATAGACAGGGCAAAATTAGTGAAGTTAGCCATAAAAAGAGCCAAAGAAAATTTTAATTTTAAATTCGATAATAATGTTTTTTTGATAGGAGATGCGCCTCAAGATATGAAAGCGGGAAAAAAAGGAGGAGCAAAAACAATTGGCGTTACAACGGGGATTTATTCAAAAGAACAATTGATAGAAGCCGGAGCTGATTTTACGGTGGAAAACCTAAAAAACAAAAAAGAAATTTTAAAGATAATTGCAGGATAAAATATAAAAAAAAGAGCATCAATATTAAGAGTAGTTTTTTATTGACAAAAAAATTTTTTTAATTAAACTAAATTTAGCTATTTTTTAAAAAATAAAAGGAGAATGATTTTATGGGAAAAATTAAACCAGAAGATATAACAATCGAAAAAATAGAAAAAGGAGAATTTTCTATTATTTTACCGGAGTTTTATGAACTGAAAAAAGTTATAGAAGATGATGGTTTTTGGCACAGTCGCGATTCCGTTTTTAACCATACGATAGGTGTTTTAAAGGGATTAGGCTCTTTTTTGAAGGGCGCGAATAGAAAAATCTTAAATTATCTTAGCCAAGAAATCACCGATCATAGCAGAAAGGATCTTTTATTTCTGGCGGCTTTATTTCATGACATAGCCAAAGACGAAACAATTATAAAAAAAGACGGCAAAACCTCATGTCCCGGCCACGAAGAAAAAGGTTATCAAAAAGTTAAAAGCATTTTAGACAGAATTGATTTATCAGAAAAGGAAAAAAATTTTGTTTCTCAGATCATTAAGAATCACGGCGTTTTGCATATAATGGTTTACCCCGGCAACAATAACCTGGAAGAAGAGTACAGAGTCTTTAGGTCTGATTTTTCTGAAATTTTTTTGGAAATAATAATTTTTTCTTTAATTGATAACCTAGGGAATCAACTGCAAAAAAACTATCCGGACGAATTTGATTTCAGGATTAATTTCTACCAAAAAGCCCTGGCGGATTATTGAAAAAACCAAAAAATCTTCAAATTATTTTTAAATACCACCCAATCAATCAGGTGGTTTTTTATTTGATTTACACCCCTAGATTTGATACGATAGAAAAAAGATTATGATTGAGATAAACAATCTGACTAAATTTTATTTGGACGAAAAAAAACTGAAGAAAATTATCAAGAAAGTATTAATCGGGAAGTTTAAAAAAAATGATTTATCAATCGCTTTCGTAAATTCCGGGATAATCAAAAATTTAAACAAAAAATACAGGAAAAACAATCAAGCCACTGACATTCTTTCTTTTCCGAGGTTTAAAAAAACAGAGAAACAATTTAAAGTAAAAAAAACAGGAAAAAGCGTTAATTTGGGCGAAATAATTATTTGCCCCAAAGAAGTTCAAAAAAACGCCAAAAGATTTAAATCTGAATTTGAAGACGAGCTTTATCGAGTTTTAATTCACGGTATTTTGCATCTTTTAGGATACGACCACGAAAAATCCGAAAACCAAGCAAAATTGATGGAAAAAAAACAAGATTATTATTTTCAAAAAATTATTAATAAATAAGTTTAAAAAATTTAAATGTTTCGCAACAGAGGTCAAGAAATAATAACCGGCTTGGATATCGGAACGAATGCCATCAAGGTTTTGGTTGCTTTAAAAAAAGCTGACCAAGAAGAGCTGGAAGTTTTAGCTCAAGTTAAAAAAAATTGTTCCGGAGTCAGAAAAGGAGTGGTTAGTAAGCCGGAAAAGGTAGCTGAAATAATTAAGTTAGCGATCGAAGAAGCTCAGAATTTAAGTGGCCAAAAAATTAAACGCGTTTTTTTTAACATAAACGGCTCTCATATGAATGCTATCTTTTCTAAGGGGACCATTGCCGTTTCAAGGGCTGACAAGCGAATTTCAGAGGAAGATAAAGAAAGGGTTATTTGCCAAGCGGTTCAATCAGTGAATCTTTCTTCTAATCAGGAAATTATCGATTCTTTTCCGAAAGACTTTATTGTTGACGGCAAGGGAGGAATTAAAGAGATTTTAGGCATGGAAGGAATAAGACTGGAAGCGGAAGTTCTTTTGCTTTGCGCCTTTGTTCCTTCTTTGCACAATTTGAAAAAAGCTATTCAATATTCTGAATTGCAACCGGCCGGAATTCAATTTTCTCCGATAGCGGCCGCAAAATCAGTTTTAACTCCTCAGCAGAAAGAATTGGGAGTGGTTTTGGTTGATATTGGAGCTGAAACCACGGGTTTGGCTATTTTTGAAGAAGAAAACTTAATTCATTCCACTATTTTTCCGATTGGTTCCGCAAACATTACCCAGGATATAGCCATTGGTTTTAAGTGCGATATTGATTTGGCTGAGAAAATAAAACAGGACTTTGGAACCTGTCTGCCAAAAAAAGAAAAAGGAGAAAAATACAAAAGAGATAAGATTAAATTTCCCGATTCTTTAATTTTTTCCAGAAAAATATTAAACGCCATAATTGGCGCCCGGGTTTCGGAGATTTTCGACCAAATTGACCAAGAGTTAAAAAAAGTTTCCCGCCAGAAATCACTGCCGGCCGGCATAGTTTTTACTGGCGGCGGAGCTAAGTTATCTCAAATTGCAGAATTGGCTAAAAAAGAATTAAAGCTTCCCGCTCGAGTCGGCAAGCCAAGATGCTTTATTGGGTTAGAAGAAGATCCGAGCTTGGCTACGGTTTGCGGTTTGGTATTGGAAGGAGCGGATTCCGATAAGGAAAAATCTTTTTCTGATTTTAATGTTGGCAGAGGCAAAGAATTTTTTTCCAAAGCGAAGGACTGGTTTAGAAATTTTATTCCCTAAAAGATTTTACTAAAATGAAAAAAAATAGACCCAAAATAAAAGTTATAGGAATAGGGGGGTCGGGAAACAATGCCATTTCTCGAATGGCAAAATGTAATATTTCCGGCATAGAGCTGATTGTTGCAAATACTGATGTTCAGGACCTAAGAAGCGCTTTGGCTGACAAGAAACTGCAAATTGGTAAAAAAATTACTCAGGGATTGGGAACGGGAATGAATTACGGTATCGGCAAAGCCGCTGCCAAAGAAAGCAAAGAAGAAATTTTTGAAATTTTAAAAAACTCAGACTTGATTTTTATCACTTGCGGATTGGGCGGGGGAACTGGAACCGGGGCTGCTCCGATAGTTGCGGAAATTTCTAAAAGCATAGGTGCCTTGACTATAGCCATCGTTACAGAGCCCTTCAGTTTCGAAGGCGCCCAAAGAAAAAAAATTGCCAAGAAGGGAATAAAAGATTTGAAAGATAAAGTTGACACTCTTTTGGTTATCCCCAATGATAAATTGTTAAAAACAAAAGAAACCGAAGACGTTTCTTTGGTTGATGCTTTTTGGGCTTGCGACGAAGTTTTAAGAGAAGCGGTGCAGGGGATATCCGACTTGATTGTAAAGCCCGGGATTATAAATCTTGATTTTGCCGATGCAAAAGCCGTGATGAAAGATTCCGGTCCCGCTATTTTTGGCACCGGTCGGGCTTCGGGTCCTAAAAGAGCGATGACGGCAGCCTTAAGGGCGATTAACTCTCCTTTATTGAGTTTTTCGACTAAAGGAGCAAAGTCAGTTTTATTTAATGTTTCCGGCGCAGATGACCTTACTCTTTTTGATGTAAACACGGTAGCCAAAATTATTACTCAAAATATAGACCCCAAAGCTAAAATAATCTTTGGGGCGATAAAAGACAAAACTCTTAAAAAAGGAGAAATAAAAGTTACCCTTATGGCTACCGGATTTAAAAGATAATGTTTAAAGAACCATAAAATGACTTTTTCAAAAGTCTTTTTATATTTCTGCCTTTCTTTTATAATTGGTATTTTTTTAAGTTCCGTTTTTTCGTTTTCTCGGGAATTTTTTCCGGGATTTTTAATTTTGAGCGGATTTTCGATAATTTTTTGTTTTTTCTTAAAAAATAAAAGATTGGCTGTTTTGGGTTTTTGTTCTTTTTTTGCGATTTTAGGCGCCTGGCACTATCAAATAACCATGGAAAAAATTTCAAATAATGACTTCATAAAATACAACGACAAAGAAGAATCGATAATTCTGATTGGTAAAACCGGTAAAGAAGCGGACATAAGAGAGAAAAGCATTAATTTAGAAATTAAAAGCGATTATATTTTAATAAATAATGAAAAAATAAAAGTTTCGGGGAAGGTTTTAATAACCGCCTCCCGCTATCCCGTTTATAATTACGGAGATGAACTGGAGGTTACGGGAAAGTTAAAGACTCCCATGGTTTTTGAAGGGTTTAATTATAAAGATTTCCTGGCCAAAGACGGAATTTTTTCCGTGATGTATTTTCCTGAAGTTAAAAAAATAGGCGACAAAAAAGGCAATTTTATTTTTGCCGAAATTTTGTTTTTAAAAGATAAAATTCGCCAATCAATTTATCAAAATTTTTCTCCTCCCCAAAGTTCGCTTTTGGGAGCCTTAATCCTCGGAGACCAGCGGAGAATGCCGGATTGGTTCAGGGAAAAGTTAAACATTACAGGAATCAGCCATATTACTTCAGTTTCGGGCATGCATGTCGCCATATTATCAGCCATTTTAATGGAGTTTCTCTTAGGGCTCGGTTTTTGGAGGAGTCAGGCTTTTTATATAACTTGTATTTTTTTAATCTTGTTTATTTTAATGGTAGGTTTGCCGGCCTCTGCAATCAGAGCCGGAATTATGGGCGGTCTCTTCTTGTTTGCTCAAAAGATTGGCCGGAAAAGTACGGCCTTCAGGTCAATTGTTTTTGCCGCAGTTGTTATTCTGATTGCAAACCCCTTGCTTTTAAGGTTCGACGTCAGCTTTCAATTATCTTTTTTAGCGGTAATCGGTTTGATTTTTTTAGACCCTATTTTTAAAAAATTGCTTAAAAAAATTCCGGAAAAAGAATTTTTTAACCTAAGAACCATGGCTTCAATGACTTTTTCGGCCCAGCTTTTTACTTTGCCGATTTTAATTTACAATTTTGGCCGAATTTCTTTGATTTCGCCCATTACCAATATTTTAATTTTACCTTTTATTCCCTTGTTAACCATTTTGGGATTTTTAGTCGGGATAGTTGGCATTGTTTCCCAAACTATTTCTCATTTTCTTTCTTTCCCTTGCTGGTTAATTTTGACTTATATGGTGAAAACAATAGACTGGCTTTCTAAATTTTCATTTTCTTATTTAAACATGGAAAACGTTTCTTTGATTTGGCTGGTTATTTTTTATTTAATTTTAATTTTCTTTGTTCGCCATTTAAACGAAAAATGGAAGATGGAATTTTTAAATTACTGATTAAACTGTGATATGATTAAACAATGAAAAAAATTTTAAAGTTTCCCAAAGATTTTTTATGGGGTTCTTCTATCTCGGCTTATCAGGTTGAGGGCGGAATTGAAAATTGCGACTGGTCAAAGTTTGAAAATGCCGGCGTTGCCTGCGACCATTATAATCTTTTTGAAGAAGATTTTGATTTGGTAAAAAACTTGAATCAAAACGCTTTTCGTTTTTCAATTGAATGGTCAAGAATTGAGCCTAAAGAAGGCAATTTTGACAAAAAAGAAATTGAACACTATAGAAAAGTGCTTTTGGCTCTAAAAACAAGGAATATCAAATCAGTGGTTACTCTTTGGCACTGGACCAATCCTCTTTGGCTGGCGGAAAAGGGCGGTTGGTCCAATAAAGAAGCAGTTTATTTTTTTTCCAGATACACAAAGGTTATTTCTGAGGAATTGGGGGATTTGATTGATTTTTGGGTTACTCTTAACGAACCCCTTGTTCATATTTCCAATGGTTACTTGCAAGGTATTTTTCCTCCCAATAAAAAAGATGTTGTTTTGGCAATAAAAACTTTTAGAAATTTAGTTAAAGCCCATCAAGAGGCTTATGATATTGTTCACCAAAAATATCCGGAAGCGAAAGTCAGCGTTACCGCCATCAGTAATTTTTTTAAACCGGCAAGAAAATGGTTAGCCCTGGAAAGATTTCTTGCTTTTTTATTCCATTATTTTTGGAACCACCTTTTTTTAAAAAAAATAAAAAAACATATTGATTATATCGGAGTGGATTATTATTTTGCCCATCAAGTAGTTTTTTATCCTCCTTTTTTGAAAAAATTTACTGACCTTGTTTCCGATATTAATTGGGAAATTTATCCGGAAGGGTTATACTGGGTTTTGAAAAATCTGTCTAAATTCAAAAAACCGATTTATATCTTAGAAAACGGTTTGGCTGATTCAAAGGACAAGTTTAGAAAAGATTTTATTAAGGAACACTTAGTTTGGATTCACAAGGCAATTGAAGAAAAAATAGACGTTAAGGGATATTTTCACTGGTCTTTAATCGATAACTTTGAGTGGGACAGGGGTTTTTGGCCGAGATTCGGGCTGATAGAGATTAATTACCAAAACTTGGAAAGAAAGCCTAGGCCCAGCGCTTTTTATTACGCCAAAATTTGCAAAGAAAATTGTTTAGAAATTAATAATTAACAATATGTGGTTAACTTTAGCGATTTTAAGTTATTTCTTGCTTTCTGCCGCTACTTTTTTAGATAAATATATATTGGGCGGAGAGTTATTGTCTCCCAAACTCTATTCTTTCTATGTCGGGATTTTAGCCTTGGCGGTTTTATTTGTTATCCCGATCGGAATTTTATTATCCAATCAATTTTTTTCTCCTTTTGGCTTTTCTTTTTTAGAGAACACGGTATTTTTTGTAATCCCTAATTTGTATTTAATCGGACTCGGGCTTTTTACCGGAATTGTTTCTCTTTCAGCTTTGTTTTTTTATTATCAGGCAATCAGCAAATTTGAAGTTTCCAGAATTGGGCCGGCTGTTGGGGGAACGGTTCCTATTTTTAGCCTATTGTTGATTTATTTATTTGCTTTTTTACCGCTTCCTCTTAATTTTCCAAAACTGAACCTTGGGTCCTCGGAGATTTCAGCTTTATTATTTCTTATTTTAGGAAGCGTTATTTTAACCATTCAAAAAGAAAAATTAGCCACCTTAAAAAGTCTTAGAATCGCTCTGCTCGCTTCGTTTTTATTTGGCCTAACCTTTGTGTTAAGCAAAATCGTTTATACTTTTTTACCGTTTTTGCCCGGATTTATTTGGATAAGAATGGGCGAGTTTTTTGGAGCTTTGAGTCTTTTGTTTTTTCCCGAAGTCAGAAACAATATTTTTAAGCGCCAGACAATTTTAAAACAAAAAATCGCCCTGCCTTTTATTTTTTCAAAAACAACAGGGGCTTTGTCTGCTATTTTGCAAAACAGGGCTATTTTTTTAGCGCCAATAATTTTATTACCCGTAATCAACGCTTTAGCCGGCATTCAATATGTGTTTCTGATTATTTTAGCCACTTTATTTTTCTTTAAGTTTCCTAAAATTTTCAAAGAGCAAGTTTCAAAAAGGGTTTTACTGCAAAAAATTATAGGTATTTTTTTCATTCTGGCGGGATTAGCCATTTTAACTTAAAAATAAAATGATAATTAAAAAAATTTTAAAATTATTATTTTTAATATTAGTGTTGCCTATCTTAGTTTTCGCAGCCTGGCTTTTTATTGGAAAAGCCCCTCAGGCTCAAAATATAAATTGGGGAATAAGTTTTTCCCAAAAGCAATCCGATTTGTTGGGTCTTTCCTGGAAGGATAATTATTTGGCAATTTTAGACGACCTTAAAGTTTCTCATCTTAAGGTCACCGCTTACTGGGATGTAATTGAAAAACAACCTGAAAATTATTTTTTTGACGATTTGGATTTTCAGATTAAGGAAGCTCAAAAAAGAAACATTAAGTTAACCTTAGCTATAGGCAGAAAAGTGCCGAGATGGCCGGAATGCCATGTTCCGGAATGGGCGAAGGGCTTGGACGAAGAAAAACAACAAGAATCAGTTTTAAAACTGATTGAAAAAATTGTTTTAAGATATAGAGATTCCGAGAATATTTGGGCCTGGCAGGTGGAAAATGAACCCTTTTTTCCTTTCGGCGATTGTCCGGAAACTGACGAAGATTTTTTAAAAAAAGAAATTAACCTGGTAAAAAAATTAGATCCGGGAAAGATGGTCATGATAAGCGATTCCGGCTCCAATCGTTTTTGGATAAAAACTTCAACATTGGGAGACATAGTCAGTATCAGCCTTTACAGAAAAGTTTGGTTCCACAATTTGAATTCTTACGTGGAGTATCCCTTTCCGCCGATTTTTTATTGGCGTAAATATCAAATCGTTAAAGCTATTTTTAACAAAAGGGTAATTTGCGGAGAACTGCAGGCGGAGCCATGGGGCAAGACTTTACTTAGCGATTTGCCTAAGGAGGAACAGGAAAAAACAATGAGTTTTGAGCAGTTTAAAAGTAATATAGAGTTTGCCAAGAAAACCGGGTTTGACGAATTTTATTTATGGGGAGCAGAATGGTGGTATTGGTTAAAAACAAAACAAAACGATTCCAGAATTTGGGATGAAGCAAGGGAATTATTTAAAGAACCTAATTAAGGTTAGGATTGGTAACTAATAAAAATCGCCATTGAGGCGCTTGCCTGCCGGCAGGCAGGTTTTTTTGCTTGCGCTGAGCTTACCTGCCCTGAGCGGTGTCGAAGGGTTGAAGCGTTTACACTGAGTTTATCGAAGTGGTAAAATGATACGGAGATGTAATAAATAATTGTATGAATTTTTTTGAAGATATATTGGCAGAAAAATCTCGTATTGAAGAAGCGATAAAAAAATATGGATATGCGCCTGAGCATAATTTCTGGTGGTATAAATCTCAGGCGGAAAAAAATTCAAAAAATGTTTATGTAGCATTCAATGACGGCACAGGGCTTTTGACAATTAAGGAAAGAGACAAAAAAAGAACTACTATTTTTTCAAGTCCAATTGCGCCCCCATTAAGACGGGTTTCGATTATTATTGAATATCTTGAGCACATATTTCAATTACCAGAAATTCAAAAAGTTACGCTTGAGCTTGAAACCGCATTATACAAAGAATTTCTTGATAAATTGCCATGCCAAATTAAAGCCCGAGCTATTAAATATACGCTTACGTGGCCGGTTTACGATCTTAAAAATTTTAATCTTACGCTCACGGGAAAACACTGGAAAACATTGCGCAAGGAGAAAAATAAATTTTATCAAAATTATTGTGTAAGCGTGGTAGATGCGCAGACATATAAAGATAAAGAAGCGCTGCGCTTGATTCTCAACGAATGGCGCAAAAAACGAGGGGGACACGACAGGACATATTTTCTTCCGTATCATAATTTTATTATTAATGAGAATTGCATGGGAGCATCAGAAGCGCGGGTATTTGTGGTTGACGGCAAGGCGGTTGGGATAAACGCCGGATGGTTAATTCCCAACAACAGTCGATTTTATGGAGCAGTCGGAATTCACGATTACTCATTGCCTGATTTAGGAGATATTCTTTATCTTGAGGATTTAGTGTGGCTTAAGACGCACGGTTACATAGAGGCCGATATGGGCGGCGGCGAGGATGCACTCACTAATTTTAAAAATAAATTTCAACCTAAATTATTTTACAAAACACATATTTTTTCAGTTGTAAAATGTTAGTATGTTTAATTTTTTATTAAATTTGGGATATAAATTTACTCAGAGGACTACTGGATAATAATTCTAACGTCGTTAATGAGTCCCCGCCATCCTACCGCTAAGGCTACGGAATGGCAAGCCAAAGTTTTACCCGAGATTTTACTCGGGTTTTGTGTTCGTTCTTCGCTTCCCGATAAATCGGAATTTCGTTCCGACAAATCGGAACTCAACTTGCGGGCTTCGGACGGACACAGTAAAATGAAATAAAATTCTCTATTTTTTGTATTAATTATATGGAAGAAACCATATCTCAACTAAAAGACGAAGAGATTGCGCAGTTAATTCAGTCTGGGAAAGTTAGGTTTTTTGGTATTTTGGTAAGTAGATATGAAAATAAAATTAGGCGTTATGCTAGGAAATTTCTTTCAGACAAAGAAGACATAAATGATATTGTTCAAGAAGTTTTTATAAAAGCTTATACAAACATACAAGAGTTTGATTCCCAAAGAAAATTTTCTCCATGGTTTTATCGCATTGCCCATAATGAATTAGTTAACGCCCTTAAAAAACGAAAAAAACAACCTTTGTTTTTATTTGATTTCGATGTTTTTTTTCCTTATGATTTTTCTAATAATAATATTCTTAATCAACAAATAGATAGGCAAAATATGGAAAAAATAATAGACATGGGCCTTGATCAATTAGAGCCAAAATACCGCGAACCAATTATTCTTTATTATTTAGAAGAATTAACCTATAAAGAAATTGCCGATGTAATGCAAATTCCTATTTCGACCGTTGGAATAAGAATAAAAAGGGCAAAAAAAATAATAAAACCTATTTTAAAAAAATTGGGTTACAATTATGAATAATCAAGAACAAAAAAATTCTCTCAGCGAAAAAGTGATCAGTAAAATAAAAAGCGGAGACATTAAAATGAAGCCCAGAATATATTTTATTTTTAAAATGGTTTTATTGGGTTTGGGTGCTTTCTTTTTATTTTTGTTCGTCGTCTTTTTTATCAGCTTTATTATTTTTAACTTAAGAATAACCGGACTTCTATTCTTGCCGAGATTCGGTTTTCACGGAGTAGGAATACTTTTTGGTTATTTGCCTTGGGCTTTAATTTTAATCGTGGGAGTTTTAATTGTGGCCCTGGAGATATTCAGTAAGCGCTTTTCTTTTGTTTATCGCCGGCCGATTGTTTATTCGTTGCTGGTAATTATTGTATTGGGATTTTTAGTCGGTTTTTTAATAGAAAAAACACACCTGCATTCCAATTTATTTTTAAGCGCCAGAGATAGGCATTTACCGGTTATGGGGCCATTTTATCGTAATTTTGGGGCTCCTCCAATTCATAATGTTCATCGTGGCATTGTTTCTGAAATAATAGACAATGGTTTTAAAATAGAAACACCAAGAGAGGAAACCCTAACAATAATAATCGCGCCAGAAACGCGTATTCTTTCCGATGAAACAATAAAACAGGGAGATGAAGTGGTAATTTTCGGAGAGCGGAGTGACGGCACAGTAAATGCTTTTGAAATACGCCAGATTGAAAAAGATTTTAACCTTTTTCCACCAGACCAAATTCCCAGGGGTCAACCTCATTTTGAACAATAAAATATTCAAAAATATTCTATATTGCAACAAGTCGCTTTATAAGCGACTTTATTTTTTATGAAATAAAAAAAGAAATTATTTGTACTAATAAATTAGAGGGTTGAGAAAGCAAAGGACCGAATGAGAGATTTTTAAGCTTTTACCTCAACCCTCTTTTCGGTCCTAATTGTTGGTCAATAATGAAATAAATTTAGTATAAATATTGTAGTAATATAAGTAATCAATAATGTCATTTTAAAAAGGAGACCTTAGGTGCTTCGTTTCTTGAAGAAAAAATAGAGGGAAAAAATAAATCGAGGCCCAAGATTTTCTTTTTAAGTATTAAAAAATAATTAAACAAATCCATATGTTTAAAATTTTTATGTTAAAAATCTTAAAGACAATATTACAGCATAAAATTATAATGGTTATAATTATTATTGCGTTAATCGGCGGTGGTTATGTTGGATACAAGAAATTTAGCAACAACTCAGTAGAAAATAGTTATGTGTTAGCAACGGTTGAAAAAGGAACTCTTGTTACTTCTATTTCAGGAGCTGGACAAGTTTCTGCTTTAAACCAATTAGACATAAAACCTAAAGTGTCCGGCGATGTTATAAGTGTAAAGGTGAAAAACGGTCAAGAAGTAAAAATGGGAACACTTATTATGCAAATAGATACTGTCGATACTGCAAAAGCACTCCGTAATGCTGAAACAGACCTTGAGACCGCTAAACTTGAATTAGAAGAATTATTAAGCCCCCCCGATGAACTTACGTTGCTTCAAGCGGAAAATTCTTTAGCTCAAGCAAAAGAATCGAAACAAAAAGCAGAAGATAGTCTCAAAAAAAATTACGAAGACGCTTTTAATGGCGTTACCAATGTTTTCCTTGAGCTTCCAAGTATTATGGCTGGGCTTAACTCTGTACTTTTTTCAAATAGTTTTAGTGTAAATCAACAGAATATTGATTACTACGCTGATGCAGTAAAAGCTTATGACCAAAAAGTTTTGCAATATAAAATAGATACCTATAACAAATATCAAATTGCAAAAAATGCATATAACCAGAATTTTATAGATTATAAATCGGCTTCGCGTTTTTCTGACGACACAACAATTGAAAATTTAATTAATACAACCTATAACGCATCAAAAGATATTGCTGAGGCAATAAAAAACGCTAATGATTTAGTTCAATTCTATCAAGCTAAACTTATAGAGCATAATTTTAAACCGGAAACGCTTTCCAGTACGTATTTATCCAATCTTAATGCTTACACGGGAAAAACAAACAGTTATCTTGTAAGTCTTTTATCGATTCAAAGATCTTTTCAAGACAACAAGGAAACAGTTATTAATGCTGAGCGAACAATTAGAGAAAAGGAGTTATCGCTTGATAAATTAAAAGCAGGCGCTGATGAACTTAGCATAAGAGCTAAAAAAATTACTGTCCAGCAAAAAGAAGACGCTTTGTTTACAGCAAAACAAAACCTTGCTGATTGTTCTGTCCGTGCTCCTTTCGATGGCGTTATTGCCACATTGAATTCAAAAAAAGGAGATCCCGTGACCTCTGGAACGGTAGTTGCAACAATTATTACAAAGCAACAATTAGCCGAAATTTCTTTAAATGAAGTAGACATTGCAAAAGTGAAAATTGGCCAAAAAGTTACTCTTACTTTTGATGCTGTTTCAGATTTGAGTATCACTGGCGAGGTAGTTGAAATTAATAATATAGGAACTGTAAGCCAAGGAGTAGTTAATTATAGCGTTAAAATTGTTTTTGATACGCAGGACGAAAGAATAAAACCTGGCATGAGTGTAAATACAACGATTATTACTGATGTAAAACAAAATGTATTATTAGTTCCAAATTCGGCTGTTAAAACAACCGGCAATAATTCTTACGTAGAAATACTTGAAGGCAACACAACATCTACTGCCACCAATGCAAGAATGATTTCAAAAACACTGCCTCGTCAACAACAAGTAGAAATTGGATTATCTAACGATTCTTAAACTGAAATTATAAGCGGTTTAATAGAAGGGGATGCTGTAATTTCTCAAACCATTACTCAAACCTCACAACAAAGTGCGCAATCAAGTCAAAACGAGGGATTTCGTATGTTTGGTATGTAAATAGTCCTTATTGAAACAATTAATAAAAATGATTCAAGTTCAAA